>JACQWU010000211.1:0-2927 GCA_016209155.1 Candidatus Desantisiibacteriota bacterium
CCCGGAAAATGCTTTTTGTAATATTGATTTTTTAAATTCATCCAAATCGGATAGTTTTTGGGTGTATATTGATTCAAGCTTTTTGGTTTCGGCGGAAAGGGTGTTGAGTTTGGTGACGATGGAGTGTTGGACATCTTTTGATTTTGGAAATTGTAATAGCTTTGAAATAACTGGTTGAGCCGCTTGCCTTGCATAACTTCGAAGATTCTTAAAGCTTAGCAAGTATGTAAGAAAAGCATGATCAAAATCGTATTTACAATCTGTTATTTTGAATGCATTATCTGTGAGCCATATTTCTTTTTTTATATGTCTTACATTTCCACACAAAGCACCAACTCTTCCAATGATAATATTACTTCCTGATAGATTGAATTTATCATACATCCCAGCGATACCATTCACTCCGTATGCAGGGAATTTACCATTTTCCATCATCATTTTACTTGTTATATTATCACCACTTTTTAATTTGAAGCAATCCCCCAACTTCTTCTCCCCCCACCCATCCCCTTGATTCACAAACACACTCTGCAAATACGATTCAAAAAGCTCGCGGGCGTTTTGCAAATTCTTTTCGGCGTTTTCTTTTGCTTTGGATATACCTTCAAAAACCTCATCCAGAATTTTTACGATACGTTGTTGGGTGGGGAGAGGAGGAAGGGGGATTTGAACACTCTTTACTAAATTGATATTTAAATTTCTTACTGTTGACCCAGTTGCAAGATTATTAAATTGCTTAAAAATTAAACGGGCGACCAATAAATAATAGAGAAAATCAGTATCAATATTTTTCTCTTTTGGTCTTAGAACCAACCAGCCGTCATGAATACAACCGGTAGTTTTCATAATGTATGGGCGACCAAAACTCATTGAATTTGAAAGAATAAAATCTTCTTCATAAACCATTCTTGAACACTTTGCTCCTTCTGGTTTTATTTTTTCTTTTGTCTCAAAAATATATTTAGTGATATTTTTTGTATCTCCAATTTTTATCCAATTTATTCCCTCAGGAGTATATGTGATAAAAGAATCAATAGGTCTTGGGGACCCACCTCGTTCAACAATACAAATCTCACCGAGTTTTTTTGTTTGCCAGTTAGTTTGACAGAGTTTTTTAGTCATAATCCCTTTATAAATTATCTCAGCCCAAGCTTATGAAAGAAAATATTATTTCTCATTTCAGCATTTTTTAAAAGTTTTTTAAAACTTATAATTTCAATATACATTTTGTATCCGCTGTGATAACCAAAGAATCCTTCTGCTTCAGGACTTATTGTTAGCTGATGATTTTTCGCAAAACCCTTAATTTTTTCATTATTAATGTCACATACTATATAACCATATACTGGAGTATTATCATTCACTTTTACTTTTTCCACTCCTTTTGGAGTTTCGTATTTTCCAGCTTTAATTTCTTCCAAATATCCACCAATCCAGTCCCGCTTTCATGGTGGTAAAACCCTCAACTATTGCCTCAACCCGCTGTTTAAATTCCACACCGGTTAAATAGGTGTAAAGGATTTCCATTTTTTCGTTTTTACCAACAGACATTGTTCTTTCACGAGTTATGGATTCCAAAATTACCCGGAGTGCACTCGCCAAAGCTGTACTGAGTTTGATATCACATATCCAGACACCATCGCGGAATACAAATCCTTTTACACCTTCCGGTAATACGGCGGATACAATTACTGCCAAATCCGCTTTAATCGCTCGCTGATCATCTTTGAGTTTTTGTATCCAACTTTCACTCCATGCTTTGGTTTTTTTGGATTCCCATACTATTTGCCCGCATTCCCGGCCGGAACGGTCTATGACTTTTTGAATGATGTCCGCGCCAATTACGCCTTTGGGGACAGGAACGATCTCATCATAAAGAAATTCGGTTTTCAGGATTTCTTCGAGCTTCAACTCCAAAACCTCGCCCTGTGTTTGCTGTGAGCCTTGCTCCAGTTTGCGCGCAAGATCATCTTTTGCCTGGGTGGCATCTGTTAACTGCTTCTGTAGCTGGGCAATAACATAGCGTTGTTCTTCGGTTGCTTTCTTGCTGGCTTCCTCAAATATTTTTTTTCTTTCTTCGTTTAATTGTCTTTGTTTTTCTATTTCAAAATTCTTTTTTTCTTCCTCAAGATTATTTTTCTCTTTACGTATTTGTAATTCTTTTTCAGTCGCTTCTCTGAGCTTATTTTCTTTTTCAGTTAATTGCTCTTCTAAAAATTTTTTCTCTAATTCTTTTTCTATTTTGGATTCATCTAACTGATTTTTTAATTTAGCTGTATCTCTTTCACTCTGTTGCATTGCCCGCGTGAAAGCTTTTTCTTCAATATTTTTACGTTCATTTTTGATGTTTTGAACTTTTTGAGATAGGGGAATAATTTATGATCAACAAAATCTTTCAGGTCATCTCCGATAAGTGCTTTATGATGGTCCAGCTTGCCATCTTTACCTTTTGGTACAGCCCAGGTTTCCCAACAGAATTCGGAATTAATAATATTGGAATAATTTTTACCCGAAAGTTTTGCGGCAGTTTTTTTATCTTTTTCAAGATCATCCAGATATTTTAAAAAGAGTATCCATGATGTCTGCTCCACATAATCCAGTTCACTTGAGCACCCGGCATCTTTGTGAAGGATATCATCAATATTTTTAAAAGTTTATTCAAACATTATTATTCCTTATTTTAAATATTTATTTAAATTCATATTCTACTATTTTTTGTAACGACATTCCATAGAAATTATTATTGACATTTTTAATTAATTCTATACTATATTGTAATCATTATTAGCATTCTATCAAGGAAGCTTTTTTATAAATATGAGAAAAAAGAACAATATGATTAAACTTAATACTTCCGTTTCTAAATGGAAAAATTCGTATCTTTTAATACCCATTCTATTTCTTGCATTTGTTATCAGATTATATGG
>JACQWU010000211.1:2973-4537 GCA_016209155.1 Candidatus Desantisiibacteriota bacterium
TACACTGGCTCTGGCAGGTGAAGAAGGCCGGCTGATATATGTGTTCGGATTTTGGCGCGAATGGGATTTTAATCCTCATTGGTTTACATATCCGCAAGGTTATTTTTACGCGGCTTTTATTTTGCAGTGGATTGTTTTTGCCGGAGGTAAAATTTTAGGTATATATAAAAATGTATCTGAATTTACAGCCCAATTTGCGCTCAAACCCCATTTTTTTTATTTTTTAGCACGTTTAACAAGTACATTTTTTGGGACAGCATCAGTTTACGCTATTTATCGAGTCGGCAAAAAATATTTTAATGAAACTGCGGGGCTATTAAGTGCATTTTTTCTTTCATTTTCACCTTTGCATGTCAAATATTCTCAAGAATATTATCCGGATGTTTTTGTAACATTATTTATTCTGCTGGCGTTTATACCTATTTATAATATTTATATAAATGGAAAAACACGCGATTATATTCTTGCGGGTATTTTAATAGGACTCGGGATAGGTACTAAATATTTTCCGGCTGCAATAATTTTAGAATTAGGATTAGCTCATATATTATATATCAAGCATGAAAAAATATCGTGGAAAAATATTATAAATAAAAATTTGATTATATGTATAATATTTATCGGGATTGTTTTTTTTATAAGCAGTCCATACAGTATAATAAACTTTGGAGAAGTATCAAAATTTCTTGCAAACAGAGGGAATGATCTTCCGGGGAAATGGTTTGGTTTTGAAAAATCCAGCGATAGTAAAATACTACATCATCTTACTGTTAACCTTCCGTCTGCAATCAGTCTTACATTGGAAATTTTAGGTTTTCTTGGAATAGCTTATGCTTTATTTAAAATTTTCAAGGAACTTAAGCTTAAAACTTTATTTGATAAAATTTCACTTTATTTTCCAAGCTTATTTTTAATTTTATTCTTAATAACTTTTTTTATTCTCATTGAAAGAGGGGGTTTGCATTTTATTAACTATATGGTAACAGCTCTTCCTTTTTTTCTTTTATTTGCCGCTTTCTTTTTAGTTGAAATAATACAAAAAATTAGAATAAATACAAATTTGCAAAAAATCGCTGTTATCTGTATTGCTCTTTTGGTTTCTTCAGAAAACATTAATGCGTGCTTAAAAAATGGTTATTATATGTCCCAAAAAAATACCCGTATAGAAGGAGTGGAATGGATAGAAGCAAACATACCCGCAGGGGCAAAAATTGTAGGTACAACATACAGCCCCCCTTTACTTTACGGCGATGAAATACTTGAAACACTTAATGATCCTATGTATAAAGAACAAATCGCGCTTATTAAAGAAAAACTTTTATCACGTCCCAGATATCAGTTTTTTATTCTGCCGTGGATTCCGCAATATTACGATCTCAATTTATTAAAAGAAAAATTTGATTATATTATAATTGACAGCGGTATATATGCGCGTCATCAGGCTGCCCCTGAATTTCATCCAACAGAAGTGAATTTTTATCAGGACCTTGATAAACGATGTGTACTTATAAAATTGATCGAAGGAGAGCCAAAACAACCCGGGCCGACTATAAAAATTTATAAA
>JACQWU010000001.1 GCA_016209155.1 Candidatus Desantisiibacteriota bacterium
GACTCTACATCACGCTGGGCTGAGGCGATGAGAGAAATGTCAGGCCGGCTTGAAGAAATGCCCGGTGAAGAAGGTTATCCGGCATATCTATCTTCCAGAATCGCGGAATTTTATGAACGCGCGGGAGAAGTTATCTGTCTCGGGAAAGACGAAAGAAGAGGCAGTCTTTCGATTATCGGAGCTGTTTCACCTCCCGGAGGAGATTTGTCAGACCCTGTTGTTCAGGCAACACTACGTATTGTGAAAGTGTTCTGGGGACTGGAAGATAAACTGGCTTTTAGACGTCATTTTCCTGCAATCAACTGGCTGCGAAGCTATTCACTTTACATTACCAATATTGAAGATTTTATTTCTTCACAGATTTCACCTGAGTTTACCAGTTTAAGACGCGAGGCAATGCGTATTCTTCAGAGGGAAGCCGAACTTGAGGAAATTGTGCGGCTGGTTGGACAGGATTCCCTGTCCAGTCAGGAAAAAATTCTGCTTGAAACCGCAAAATCAATAAGAGAGGATTTCCTGCATCAGAATGCGTTTGATGCGCAGGATACTTACACTTCTTTTAAAAAACAATACCGTATGATGAAGCTTATCTTATTTTATAATGAAAAATGTTTTGAGCTTCTTAAAAGCGGGTTTAACGAAAAAATTCTGCTTAATCTTAGTGTACGCGCGGAAATTGCGCGCAGCAAATTTATAGATGAAAATAAACTTGAGCAATTCGACCTTTTGGAAGAAAAAATAAAACAGGAAATAAATGCACTTCTTTCAACAAGGGCTAAGGAGGAAACTGCCAATGCCTAAAGAATATTTAACAGTAACAGAGATCAGCGGTCCTTTATTGCTTGTTGAAAAAATAACAGGCGTAACCTATGGTGAACTGGCTGAAATTGAACTTGCAAATCGCGAGATCCGCCGCGGACGGGTGCTTGAAGTAAACGGCGACAAGGCTCTGCTTCAAATTTTTGAAGGAACAAGCGGGATTGACCTGCGCGGAAGCAGGGTGCGTTTTTCCGGACATGGGATTGAAATCGGATTATCTGAAGATATGCTGGGACGGACGTTTGACGGGCTTGGCAATCCAAAAGATAAAGGCCCTAATATTATCCCTGAAATAAAAATGGATATAAACGGAAATCCTATAAATCCATACGCCAGGAATTTTCCCAATGAATTTATTCAGACAGGAATATCTTCAATTGACGCGATGAACACATTAGTACGCGGACAGAAACTGCCTATTTTTTCAGGCTCAGGTCTTCCTCACGCAAAGATCGCCGCGCAGATTGCAAGACAGGCAAAAGTAAGAGGCAAAGATGAAAAATTTGCTGTTGTTTTCGGAGCTATGGGAATAACTTTTGAAGAAGCGGATTATTTTATATCTGATTTTAATCGTACAGGAGCTATTGAGCGTACAGTCCTTTTTATAAATCTGGCAAACGACCCTGTTATTGAAAGAATAGCAACTCCAAGAGTGGTTCTTACAACTGCCGAATATCTGGCTTTTGAAAAAGATATGCATGTTCTTGTTATTCTTACTGATATGACAAATTATTGTGAAGCTCTGCGCGAAATTTCAGCCGCGCGTAAAGAAGTTCCCGGAAGACGCGGTTATCCCGTGTATTTGTACACAGACCTTGCAACAATATATGCAAGAGCAGGCAGAATACAGGGCAAAAAAGGATCCATAACACAGATCCCGATATTGACAATGCCGGAAGATGACAAAACCCATCCCGTTCCGGATTTAACAGGATATATTACCGAAGGGCAGATAATGCTTTCGCGGGCGCTTCACAGAAGAAACGTATTTCCGCCTATTGATGTGCTTCCGTCTCTTTCCAGGCTTAAACAAAAAGGTATAGGAAAAGACAAAACACGCGAAGATCACGCGGATATTTCCAATCAGCTTTTTGCCGCATATGCCAGAGGAAAAGAAGCAAAGGAACTCGCGATAATACTTGGAGAAGCATCTCTTACCGAAACAGATAAACTATATTCAAATTTTGCTGATGAGTTTGAACATAAATTTGTAAGCCAGGGGGATCACGATAATCGCAGTATTGAGGGAAGTCTGGATATCGGCTGGGACCTTTTAAAAGCATTCCCTCACAGTGAACTTAAACGTGTAAAACCTCATCAAATCGAAAAATATATGAGGAAAAAGTAATATGAAAACAGAAGTCAATCCTACGCGGATGGAAATGATGAATTTAAAAAAGAAGCTGATAGTTGCCCGTCACGGGCACAAGCTTCTTAAAGATAAGCAGGATGAGCTTATGCGCAGATTTATGGAAATTCTCGAAGATGTTAAAGTTCTGCGCACACAGGTTGAAGATGAGATTAAAGAAGCATACAAATTTTTTCTCTTAAGCCGCCTTTCAATGTCAAGAGAAATTATGGATGAAGCGCTGATGCTGCCCCAGGTTGATATGCAGCTTACTTTTTCCTCCATAAAAGTGCTTAATGTTGACACCCCGAAGCTGGACTTTAAACTTAAAGGCGATATTTTTTCCTACGGATTTTTATCCACATCAAGCGATCTTGACAGCGCTTTAAAAAAATATTTGCAACTATTCCCAAAAATGATTAAACTCGCAGAAATAGAAAAAAGAGCAGAACTCCTCTCGCAGGAAATCGAATCCACCCGCCGGCGTGTTAACGCTCTGGAATATGTCCTTATTCCGGAACTGGTTGAAACAATAAAATACATTGACATGAGACTTAATGGAGCCGAGCTGGGGAATCAACTCCGTCTTATGAAGATAAAGGAAATTGTGCGGAAGCATTAACTGCATCATAAATATCATTTTCAGGACTCAGCCAATCAAGATAAGCCTTTGAAGTCATCTGCATACCTAAAAGTTCTTTAGATTCTTCTCTGTCTCTTAAGCATGGATTTTCATAGAATATCATTATGGTCAACAAAATATCACTTCGAAAAATTAAGCCTACCACGAAAAGCTCATAAAATAACATTTTTATACATCACAATAAAATTATATAAAAATATTACTTGACTTAATATAGGTCTATGATATAATACATAATACTTGCTTTTGTAAATATGGCGTTTTTACGAAATACATCATTTCGGAAATATGTCATTGTAGAACAAAATAAGGTCAATAATATAAAATGAACAAACATCCAAATTTTTTCTTAAAATCTTCAAATTCCATACAAAATCAATATGAGGCTTTAAGAGCTTTTCATGTTGATAACATAAAAGCATCCGAAGTAGCAAAGGCTTTTGGTTATTCGAGGCTGTATTTCAATAAATTATGCAGTCGATTTCACAAACAAATTAAAAATGGAACACCTGCTGAATTTTTCACCATCAAAAAAGCTGGCAATCCCGGCTTGAAAAAAAATAATAAAAAAATCGAATTTATTTTGAAATTAAGAGAACAAGGTATGTCTGTTATTGATATTCAAGTTGTTCTAAGTTCCCAGGGAGAATATGTTTCAACAAAATTATAGTACCGCAAAAAATTATTCCCGAAGAATCAAGACAAATTAATGTAGATGATTTAGTAGGCAATACTTATCGTACTATCGATGGCGGAATATTTTATTTTCTCCCTCTATTAGAAAAAATAAAGATACATGAGATTATTGAAAAATCAGGTTTCCCGGGTACCAACATATTATCAAATATTAATTCTTTTTTATCAATATTAGCCTTAAAACTTGTCGATAAAGAACGGTTATCTCATTCCCATAGTTTATCCTTTGACACTGGACTGGGTTTGTTCTCCGGATTAAATGTACTTCCGAAAGATAGTTCTCTGTCTTCTTATTCATATAAGATAAGCAGAGAAATGAATCTGAAATTTTTTAGTTATCTTGGAAAAGAAGTAAATAAACTGGTAGAATTTTCCGGCGATATAAATTTGGATTTTACGGCTTTACCGCATTGGGGAGACAAAAGTGTATTGGAAAAGAATTGGTCAGGGACGAGAAGGCATGTTTTAAAAAGCGTATTGGCGTTAATAGCTCAAGATGCAGAATCAAAATTACTGCATTACGGTAATGCAGAAGTGAAAAAGAAAACCGCAAAGAATGAGATTTTAAAATTCGTTGATTTCTGGAAAAACAATAATACAAGTGAGTTAAAATGTTTAATTTTTGATTCAAAGTTTACTATTTTGGAAAACTTAAGGAAGTTAGATAAAGATAATATAAAATTTATCACCATCAGATCCAAAAATCCTGCATTAATTAATGAATATACAAATAACAAAAAAATTAAGTGGATAACTGTTAAGCTGGATAATGTAAAAAGGAAATATAGAGATATTCTTGTAAGTGACAGAAATATTATCATAGAAAAATATGATCCGCATAAAAAAATCCGGCAAATAGTAATAAAAAATCACGGCAGGGAGGAACCGACATTTATTTTAACAAATGATTTTGAAAGCACAGCCAAGCAAATAATAACCAAAGATGCAAGAAGATGGATTATAGAAACAG
>JACQWU010000257.1 GCA_016209155.1 Candidatus Desantisiibacteriota bacterium
TTCAAGTAAAACTGCATGCCGATATTCCTTCGTCATTAACTATTTGTGTTTATGATAGTACAACAGAATTACCACTTAAAAATTCCACAGTAGAAGTATTAGAAATAAAAAATAAAATTCAAACAGATTCTAATGGAAATGCAATTTTGCCGGAAATTTTACCCGGTAAATATAAAATTAAAATTAGCATGATTGGATATAAAACAAAAATTGATGAAATTGAGATTGGGATTGGCGAAAATAAAAAAATTGATGTGAAGCTTGACCTTGCGATGTTGATTACCGGGAAAAAAATCTTAATTACACAACGAAAAACTGAAATTATTAAAAAAGATGAAATTACAGTACAGACTATCAAAACGGGAACCCTAACCCAGACAGCAGGCGGGCTTGAAGACGCGTATAAAGTTATACAATTAATGCCGGGGGTTACTGCAGCCGGAGATTTTAGCGGTGAAATGTATGTTCGCGGCGGAAATAGCTACGAAAATATAGTGCTTATTGATAGAATCTTCATGGCAAACCCTTTTCATCTTGGAGGTTTTACAAGTATTATTAATTCGGATATAATTGAAAAAGTTGATTTTTATGCGGGAGGTATGCCTGCTGAATTTGGTCAAGCGCTTTCATCTGCAATTGATATAACGACTCGTGATGGTAATAATGAGGAAATGAAAGGTTCAGTGGATATTAGCCTTTTAACGACTAAATTAAATCTTGACGGACCAATAAAAAATTATAATGGAAATTGGATTATATCAGCACGCCGTTCATATTTTGATCTTTTAATTAAAGATAAAAATACACAAGTTCCAAATTATGGTGATTATTTTGAAAAATTCACATTTACTCCAAACACACAAAATAAACTCACTTTAGTTTTTTTTCAAACTAAAGATAATATGCATATAAAATTGGATAAAAAAGACATAAAAAGTAAGTATGATGCCAAAGAATTTTTATATGTGGATTTCCAAAATATAAATAGCCTGGACTGGAAATATATTGCGAATCAAAATTTTTCAATACAATCAACAATTTCAGATAATAGAGAAAAAGTTGATTCGCAAATTATTGCGGAAATTTATCCGGAAAAGTTTAGATATGATTATTCAACATATTCTTTTAGACAGGATTATACTTATATTCATACAAAATCCAATGAAATTAAAGCAGGTTTCTATATTAGTAATACTGATATAGATTTTAAGTCGCAATATAGACTTCCCAAAAACATCGCACAGGGCGGCAAGCAAGATATAAACAATTCAAGTATTGATTATTTTTATCTATCCGCAAATGAAAAGAGCAGCCCAAAATACGAAGGATATTTTCTTCAAAATACTTTGAAATTTTTCGACACCGCATTAACCATTCGCTACGGCGGTATTACAGAAAGATTTTCTATCGTTCATGATAGGGTTATTTCTCCGAGAATAAATCTTGGTTATAAATTAAATGACAATTATTTATTAAAACTTGCATGGGGTCATTATTATCAATTTCCGATTAATTTGATTAGTACAAATAAAGATAGCGGTAATCCAAATTTAAAACCTGAAAGAGCAGATCATTATATTGTTGGAACTGAACATCTGTTCAATGCAAATACAATGAGTCGAGTTGAAATATATTATAAAGATTATATAAATCTTATTACAAAGGAAAATAGTGATATTAAATATTCAAACAATGGAAAAGGAAATTCGAAAGGGATCGATTTCTTTTTACAACGTAAAGAAACAGAAAAATTGAACGGGTGGATTAGTTATTCTTACTCAATGAGTAAGCGTAAACTCGATGAAGCTATAGGCTGGATCTATCCACAACAAGATCAACCGCATACAGTTTCCGTTGTGGCAAATTACAAAGCATCACCAAAGTGGACTATTAGCGCCACGCTGCATTTAAATTCCGGCAGACCATACACTCCGATAATTGGCAGAAATTATGATTCTGCAAGCAGTACATGGAAACCAATTGAAGGGAGTATTAATTCTGCACGGTTACCATTTAACCATCGCTTAGATTTAAAATTTTCACGGCATTTTTATGCATCAACATATACAAATACATTTTATTTTGAATTTTTAAATGCGTATAACGCGCAAAATGTTTATGATTATAAATGGAATGAAGATTATTCAAAAAAAACCACTATTTATTCATTCCCAATAATACCTTTTATGGGATTTGAAATAAAATTTTAATTCTACTCATCTTTGAGTAAAACCCGGAACACACGCTGCCATATATTCAGCACCTTCAGAGAAAGGGCTTAAATGCTGGATTACCGCGTACTGGTTAAGTACGGTTGCGTCGTAAAATCACCTGCCAGACTTGTCTTTCGGGCGTCCTGGCGATTTTATCTGAATCTGAAGTGCAAAATTCAGGTAATATATTTCTGTTTCCCATTTGCCGATTTGATTTTGCATAATATATTTATCTTTGATCCTGTTTAAGTATTTAACAATTTTTGGATTGGATGTTTCATTAATTATTTTTGTCACAAAACATACTTTCTTCTTACCACCGCATCTGCTCTTTGATTTTGAAGTAAAACTCCATATATAGTTATCTGCCATGCTATTCCCGGCTGAATCTTTTACACCGGTTGTAATTGTAGCAGTATATTGCGTATTATAATCAAGATTGGCTTTTGGGAGAAATGCTGCAATTACACCCGAATAGATTACTTCCCCTTCAATTTGTCCTGATGAATTTGTAAGTGTAAATGTAGTTGTGTTAATGCTTGCCTTACTCATTGCCTCGCTGAATTTTGCTGTTATGACTGTGGTGTCAATTGCAGCATATGCTGAATTATTTGCCGGGAATACTGATATAATTTCTGGCAGAATTGTGTCAGCATTTTTTCCGGCGGTGGTAAAATTCCATGTATAATTATATGCTATGCTATTCCCGGATAAATCCTTTACCCCCGTTGTAATTGTTGCAGTATAAATTGTATTGTAAGCAAGATTATCTGATGGTGTAAATGTAGCGGTTGAGTCAAGATAAGTTATTGTGCCTGCAATTTTATCTGATAAACTTTCCAGTGTAAATGTATTTGTATTAATGCTTTCTTTATCCATTTCTTCGCTGAATGTTGCTGTTACATTTGAATTAATCGCAACACCTATCTGATTATTTTCCGGATTTGTGGATGACACTTCAGGCGGATATGTGTCAACAACTACAAAATCTATAATCTCAACAGGAGTAACCTTATATACTGTTCCATCTCCTAACTGGCCAAACTCATTATCTCCCCACGCCCATAAAGTGCCGTCATTTTTTACCGCTATTGTATAATCCCCGCCGCCGTCAATAGCTTTCCAATCAATATCAGTTCCAATTTTTATTGGCGCAGTTTTTTCAATGGTTGTTCCATCTCCCAGTTGACCGTGATAATTATCCCCCCATGTCCATAATGTTCCATCATTCTTTATAGCTATTGAATGACCTCCTCCAGCAGCAATGGTTTTCCAGTCAATATCAGTTCCGATCTTTTCCGGTATAGTATTAATAGCTCCCCATGCCCATAAAGTACCATCATTCTTTATTGCCAGGTTATGAGATGAATAGTTAATAAATCCACAGGCAATATTTTCCCAATCAGTATCAGTTCCAATTTTTGTTGGTGTTGATTTATAATTATATCCCCATGCCCATAAAGTGCCGTCATTCTTTATTGCTATGGTGTAATCCCTTCCACATGCAATAGCTTCCCAGTCAGTATCAGTTCCAATCTTTGCCGGTGTAGTTTTATTAACTGTTGTCCCATCTCCTAATTGACCGGCCGCATTCCATCCCCAGGCCCATAAAGAGCCGTCATTCCTTAAGGCTATTGTATGGTGCTTTCCACAGGCAACAACTTTCCAGTCAGTATCAGTTCCTATCTTTTCTGGGATAGAGTGATAACCTCCTGTATCAACTCCCAATTGACCTGCACCATTATCACCCCATGCCCATAAAGTGCCGTTGTTCTTTAAGGCTATAGTATGAGTCTCTCCGCAGAAAACAGATTTCCAGTCTGTATCAGTTTCAATTTTTATTGGTGCAGCTTTTTTAAAAGATGTTGTCCCATCTCCTATTCCTAATTTACCACGATAATTATCACCCCATGCCCATAAAGTACCGTCATTCTTTATCGCTATAGTATGAGTTTCTCCGCAGGAAACAGATTTCCAGTCTGTATATGTAATCTTAGCTGGAGTAGATTTATAGCCTGCTGTACCATCTCCCAGTTGTCCGGACATGTTATGTCCCCAGGTCCATAATGAATCATCATTTTTTATAGCTATGGTATGATCCTCTCCGCCAGCAATAGATTTCCAGTCAGTATCAGTCCCGATTTTCGTTGGTGAAGTTTTTTTATCGGTTGTTCCATCTCCTAATTGACCTGCTCTATTAGCTCCCCATGCCCATAAAGTGCCGTCATTCTTTATTGCTATAGAATGATATGCTCCGCAGGCAATGGTTTCCCAATCAGAATCAGTTCCTATCTTTGTTGGAATAAATGTATCATTTCCTCCCCATGTCCATAAAGTGCCGTTATTCTTTATTGCTATAGCATGACCGCTTCCACAGGCAATGGCTTTCCAATCAGAATCAGTTTCAACCTTTGCCGGTGAAATTTTATCAACTGTTGTTCCATCTCCTAATTGACCAACCGAATTCCCTCCCCATGCCCATAAAGTGCCGTCATTTTTAATTGCTATGGTAAAACCTCCTCCGGCAGAAATGACTTTCCAGTCAGAATCAGTTCCAATTTTTGCAGGTGTAGTTTTATAATGAGTTCCTCCTGCTGTCCCATCTCCTAATTGACCATTCCCATTATCTCCCCATGCCCATAATGTACCATTATTTTTAATGGCTATAGTATGACCATTTCCACAAGAAACAGCTTTCCAGTCAGAATTAATTCCAATCTTAGTTGGTGAAGATCTTCTATCTGTTGTACCATCTCCTAATTGACCAGCCGAATTTCCTCCCCATGCCCATAAAGTACTATCATTTTTAATGGCAATAGTATGGCCACCTCCGGCAGAAATGGCTTTCCAGTCAGTATCATACCCAATTATAGTTGGTATAAATTTATTGGCTGTTGACATGTTTCCTAATTGGCTGCTACTATTATCTCCCCATGCCCATAGAGTGCCGTCATTCCTTATTACTATGGTATGATCTCCTCCGCCGGCAATGGCTTTTGCTCCATTATTATTTGAGGCAAAGCTATTGGATGAAAAAAATATAAAAAATAAAATCATCAAGATATAAATATTTAATTTCTTAACCATTTTTTCTCCCTGCTTATTCATTTTATTAGACATTATTGTCTATAATAATCAATTACCTCTTTTGCTCTTTTTGTAATAAATTTATTTCCGTTATTATTATTTCTGATAGGGATTATCAAATCTTTAATCTGACGCTCAATTTTCCACGTTGAATTTGCCGTCATTTTGCTTTTTAAAAGATTTAATGCTTTGTTAATATAAGCAGATTTTACCTGTTCTCTTTTTAAAAGCCATAATATTTCCAGATAATCGCCCTGATACATATTGGGGAATGTTAATTTTTTTATATTTGTATGAAGAAAACTAGAATTATCATGCGAGCTGAAACAGACTCTATGAAGTAAAATAAAATCAATACATTTTTCAATTAATTTTTTAGCATTTGTTGAACGTTTGTTTTTCGGAATAAAGGATAATCCTTTAAGGAGCTTAATAATTCCCCAATAACATGTATGTTTTCCGTAGCAGCTGCGATTCGAATAGTATGGAAATGAAGAAGGAGTCTTAAAATCACCGTCATCAAATCTTTGATATTCTGTAAAAAAATCTATAATATCTGTAACAACAGAATTTTTTTCAAA
>JACQWU010000258.1 GCA_016209155.1 Candidatus Desantisiibacteriota bacterium
AAATACAGCGGTTATGACGGGCGCCGGTCTTTCAATAATTAATGCCGCAAATTATTCAGGAAACACATGTAACCCGCCATGTCACGATGATGAGAGTTGGTAAAATAAATTTTCCGGAAACTTCCAAAAATCTAAAAAATGAACCACTGAGCACACTGAGAAATATTCTAAAATTTTAAAACTCCGTGACCTCAAATTAGATTTACTTAAAAAGTTATGAACAATATGAAATTTTTATTTTTTTGAGAACACAGAGTAATAAAAAATTCTCTGTGTCCTGTGGTTGATTTTTTTCCTGGAGAATCTAATGAAGAACCTCGCAGCAAGCTGCGAGGTATCTTCGGTCTCTGATAAGAATTCTTTATTATTTATTTTAGTGCCAATTCATCCCTGCCTTAAAAGGCAGGGTATTAATGGCACTTCCAGATAAATTTTTCCATCTTTTTTGCAATCTTATTACTTTATGGTATATAATATTAAAAATCAGGTGGTTAGACTGAAGGTGAAAGGTTTTTAGGTACAAATCACGAGTTATGTCTAATATACTTCAGCCTTCAGCCTAATTACCTGATTTAATCTTAAAAAAGGTGTGAATTTATTAAAATGACTATAGAGAAAAAAAATAAATTTATTTCAAATCTGCCCGCTGGCAGAATAGTGATAAAACTAGGGACATCTCTTCTTCTTAATCAGGATATGAAACCTGATATGGACTATTTTGGCAAATTAGCATCAGATATTGCTAAAATCAGAGAAGCCGGTGCTCAAGTGCTCATTGTAACTTCAGGCGCCATCGGTGTGGGAATGAGTAAGCTTGACATGAAAACAAGACCGCGCACAATCCCTGATAAACAGGCAGTAGCTGCAATCGGGCAGGGAAGTTTAATGCATATTTACGAAACTGTTTTTAACAAATATGATATTAAAGTTGCGCAAATTCTTCTTACACGTGAGGATGTTGAAAATAGAAAAAGATATCTTAACGCAAGAAATACTTTGCTGACTCTACTTAAATATAATGCTTTACCCATAATTAATGAAAATGATACAGTTGCGGTTGACGAAATTAAATTCGGTGAAAATGACAATCTTTCAGCACTTATAACCAATTTAGTTGAAGCTGATTTCTTAATTATTCTGTCTGATACCGATGGATTATGCACCTGTGATCCAAGAATTGACAAAGAAGCTAAGGTGATAACCACTGTTGATAAAATAACCCCGGAGATTGAAAAACTGGCTGGCGGGGCAGGAACATGCGTGAGTACAGGAGGAATGTATACAAAAATTCAAGCGGGTAAAAAAGTCACTACTGCCGGAAAAGCAATGATCATCACTAACGGTAAAAAAGAAAATATATTGCTTGATATTATTCTTTACGGAAAACTTCAAGGAACACTTTTTCTACCTTCGGGAGATAAAATGGTCAGCAGGAAAAAATGGATTGCTTTTACCCTTTATCCTCAAGGCAGGATAAAAGTTGATCAGGGTGCAGAAGAGGCAATTTTAAAAAAAGGGAAGAGTTTATTACCTTCAGGGATAAAAGAAATTGAAGGAAATTTTTTTATCGGGGATGCTGTAACAATAGTAAATATGGACGGGAAAGAAGTAGCCAGAGGTCTTATAAATTATAGCGTGGAAGAATTAAATATTATACGCGGTGCAAAAACCAAAGACATAGAGCATCTTCTTGGATATAAATATTTTGATGAGGTAGTGCATAGGGATAATATGGTAGTGCTTTAAAACAGGAGAGAAGTATATGGATTATAAAGAAAAACTTACTGCTTTAGCAGAAAATGCGTGTACCGGCAGCCGGATTTTAGCTAAACTTTCAACAAATATAAAAAACAGGGCATTATTGGAAATGGCTTCGGGACTTGAGAAAGAAACTAAAGCAATAGTTGCAGAAAATGATAAAGATGTAAAAAATGCCGGTGAAAAAGGATTATCAAAAGCCTTAATAGACAGATTATTGCTTAATACATCCAGAATAAAAGCCATGGCTGACGGATTGCGTGAAATAGCTGTTCTTCCGGATCCTGTCGGCGAAGTTACCCGCATGTGGAAAAGGCCTAACAATCTTCAAATCGGCAAAATGCGTGTTCCTATTGGTGTAATTGGAATTATATATGAAGCTCGGCCTAATGTTACTGCTGATGCCGCCGGTTTATGTCTTAAAAGCGGCAATGCAGTTATCCTGCGCGGAGGTTCGGAATCGATTAATTCCAATTTAATAATCGCAAAAATATTGCAGGAAGGAGCCGGGCGTGCCGGTGTACCCGAAACATGTATCCAGATGGTTGATATAACAGATAGAGCCGCAGTTCGTGATCTTTTAAAACTGGATAAATATATTGATGTAATTATTCCACGCGGCGGACATGAACTTATCCGTATGGTGGTTGAGAATTCCACTATACCTGTGATAAAACATGATAAAGGTGTATGCCATGTATATGTTGAAGAGGATGCTGATATGGATATGGCGGTGAGTATTGCATATAACGCAAAAGTACAAAGACCGGGTGTGTGTAATGCTATTGAAACCCTGCTTGTGCATGAAAAAGCAGCCGGAAAATTTTTACCTCTTATTGCGGCGAAATATAAAGAAGCCGGGGTTGAAATGCGCGGCTGTCCTGAAACACTTAAAATTTTATCCGGAATTAAAGAAGCAACCGAGGATGATTGGTATACGGAATATCTGGATTTAATAATTTCAATAAAAGTGATAAAAAATATTGATGAAGCTATTGATCATA
>JACQWU010000002.1 GCA_016209155.1 Candidatus Desantisiibacteriota bacterium
ATATCCGGATTTATCTTATCAATAGCAATAATATTTATTTTATTATCCTGCAAGCCCTCTTTTTTAGTATATTGAACCCATTTATCACTTTTACGATTGTATTTTAATAATCCGGTATTTGTTGCAGCCCAGACATTATCATTATCGATTTTATCAATAACAATTGAATTTACTTTAGCACTAAAAAAAACAAAAGTCGAATCTATTCCTCTTAAAACAGTTGAATCAAGTTTATCATTTTGGGATGTAGTATCTGCTTTTTCTGATAACAGCTTAATTCTTATTATCTCAACCTTATCGGTCTTTCGATCATATTTATTTATACTATTATTTGTACCAATCCAGATATAATTTTTTTCATAAGGATCCACTGTAACAGCATTTACATTTAATAAATTATTTTTAGCATAATCCCATTTTTTATCTGCACGATTATATTTAATTATCCCAGTATTTGTGCCAAACCATACATAAGTACTATCAGCTTCATCAATTTCTACAGTATTAAATTTATTACCTGTAAAATTAGCTTTTTCTTGTTCTTCTTGTGAAAATGACACTTGAAAATTAAAAACAAAAAAACAACATAAGCTTAAAAAAATAATTTTTTTTAAATAATCATTCACAAGTATTACCCTATAATATATTAAGAATTTTAAAAAATATTGAAAGGATAGGAACTAAATACATTTTGGGATTAAATTTTATTGTAATTTATAAAATTTGTCAAGAAAAATCACACAAAAACTGATTAATTATTTTGTTTTTTTTCCCGCGCTTTTAAAAAAATAAAAATTTTCCAAATAATATCAGAATTATTACTGTTAACAATCACATGATTTGACGCTTTTTACAAAATAAAGAAGTCACCTACCCTTAGTTAAACCTGTCTCATTCATTTTATTTTATAAAAGAACAGCAATAATCCGCAACATATTGATTCCTTTCTATAATACTTTTGTAATTAAAAAATCTATCGACAAATTAATTAAAAAATTGTAAAATATTTTCAAATCGAGAAACAAATTATGAAAATAAAATTATATTTGCCTCTTTTTATATTAAGTTGTTCCGTATTATTATATGAAGTACTTGTGGTGCGTATCTATTCTGTATTTTATCTTTCCAGCCAGTTGTTTATCATTTTTTCTCTGGCTTCACTTGGTATCGGATTTGGCGGAATCCTTGCTTATTATTACATTCCCAAATTAAACCGTCCTGGGGTTACTGTGTTTCTGGCTTATCCTCTGCTGCTTTGTTTATGCCTTGCATATATTACCAATTACTATTATTTTTTACCCTCCTTTATAAATGTAGGAATCACATCTATTCCTTTTGTTTTAGCAGGTTATATTATTTCATTATTATACAGGTTATCGGCAAAAGATGCCAATCATGCTTTTCTTTATGATCTTATTGGCGGAGCAATGGGTTGTTTTTTATCTATACCTATAGTTTATTTTGGCTTTAATAATGCTCTTTTTATTTTAATTCTTATAGGAGCTTTTGTTCCTGTATTCTTTTTTTGGGATGAACCCCGGAATTTTTTAGTTGTCTTATGCGGTTTTGGAATGATTATTTTTTTGATACTATTTTTTATTTATAATAACACTTTAAAAGTCAGCGCTGACAGTCTGCGTCAGGCTGAGACACCAATAGGCTGGATGCTAAATTACAAACGTATGGCGCCCAGATTAATTGAAACACGATGGGATATCTATTCGCGGGTTGATCTTGTTGAAACAGGAGATGACGCATCATCCAAAACAATGTATATAAACGGCGGGACAGAGGCAGTTATGCTTCGGTACATAAAAGACAGACAGAAAGAATTAAATGAACAAAAAGATAGTCTGCTTTATTTCCCATATAAATTTGATAAAAACGATAACGTATTGGTCTTAGGTGCAGGCGGCGGAAGAGATGTTCATCTGGTTCTTCTTGCAGGAGCAAAGCATGTTACCGCTGTTGAAATAAATAAAGGTGTTGTGGAACTTACTAATAAATATAAAGAATATACAGGCAATATTTTTGAAAGACCGGAGGTGGAAACAGTCATTGAAGACGCACGGACATTTGTAATGAAAGATAAACGAAAATATGACCGTATAATATTATCTTTAGCCAGCACATATGCTTTTTCTGATCTATCCAGTATTTCTCAACTTGAAAATTATCTTTACACTAAAGAGGCTTTCTCTTACTATTTTGACCGGCTAAAATCCGACGGGACATTAACTATTTTTATCGATTATGAAGAATTAATGGATAAATTTGTTATTACTGCTCTTTCCTATTTTGAAGATATCGGGATATCCCCATTAAGCGGTATGTCCCATATTATCGCAGTCGGTAACACTCATAAATATTTTATAGGCTATTCATACGCGATAATTATAAAAAAATCCGCTTATGAAAATTCTTATTATATGGATAGAATAAACGAATATGTTAATTCTTCCGGTTTTCAATCAATTATCGTTCCTTATAACAAATATTCAGAAAAGTACGAACCTCTTGCTATGGGTGAAATTAAACTTAAAAAATTTATACAACAAAGCGAAAACAACATGAGTCCGCCAAATGATGATAAACCGTATTTTATGGAAATTGTAATGAATCTGCGGAAAAAGTTGATTTTCCTGGCTGTAAATATTGCTCTTATTATTTTTATCTTATGGTCGCTTTATTATCGGCGGTTACTTGCATCTGAATTGCCGGAAGGAGATACAGTAAAACGTCTTCAGTATCTGCGTTTTGGTATTCTTGTCCCCTACTTCAGCCTTTCCGGAATGGCTTCTATGCTGATAGAAATAACCCTGACAAAAATATTCAGTTATTACCTTGGGTATCCGGAGCTAAATATCGCGGTGATTCTTTTCAGCCTGCTTCTCGGTTTTGGTATTGGATCGCTATGGGCTGTTAAATTCAAATCAAATATTTTTCACAAAATAAGTATCTATTGTATTTTTCTATCAGGACTTCTGATAATTATGACTTTTATGAACGGATTTTTTTTACGTTATACAATAGGGTTGCCTCTTTTTCTAAGAATTATTCTGGTAGTTATGTATCTTTTCCCGGCAGCTTTCCTCATGGGCATTCCTTTTCCAAGCGCAATACGCACACTGGGAGAACATCTGGAAAAAGAGGTTCCATGGCTATGGGGAATAAATGGAACAAGTTCGGTTTTAGGCTCAGTTCTGGCTGTTATCATTTCTATGTCATTTGGAATCAAGTTTGCTCTTTTTTTTGGTATTATTCTTTATATTATAATAGCATTTCTGTCATATACTCTTTCAAAGCAATAAATGGAATATCAAGGGAATTATTTATTGTTTATTTTGTAATTACCTACTGAGCCTTCAAAAAATCCAGAATTTTTTCAATAATATCAGGATTATTTCCGTTAATAATCACATGATTTGAGGCTTTTACAAAATATAAGGTTTTTTGAGAGGATTTTACTGAATTGTAAATAATCCGCGCGCTTTCGGGGTCTATTTCATAATCTTTATCAGCATGCATTATCAATATTGGACAGGAAACATCTTTAAGTTCTCTACGAAGAGTATTAATCAGTTTCATAAGTTCATAAATCCCTTTAAGCGGCATATGCTTATAATTTATTTGCAAATTTTCCGGTTCAGACTTAATAAAATTAATGAATCCGTTTTCTCTGCCGGAAAAAGATTTTACAAGATTATTAATTTTATTTATAAGAGGCAGAAGAAAAAGATATTTCCCGTATGGATCGCGGATGATTATCGGAGAGGAAATAACAACAGCCCCGGATAAATTTGATTTTTCAAACGATGCAAGATGTAAAACA
>JACQWU010000259.1 GCA_016209155.1 Candidatus Desantisiibacteriota bacterium
GAGCAGGAGTTATTACGGAAATAAAGGAATAATAATTCCAAAATTAATATTGAATTTTAATTTAGATTAGGAGAATAGATAATCATGGGTAGCCAAAGAATCAGGATATGTCTTAGGGGTTTTGATCATAGAGTGCTCGATCAGTCTGTAAAAGAAATAATTAATACAGTGCTACGTACAGGAGCGCGTATTTCCGGACCTATTCCTCTCCCTACAAAAATAAATAGATATACAGTTTTGAGGTCACCGCATGTTGATAAAAAATCACGTGAGCAGTTTGAGATAAGGACTCATAAAAGAATAATTGATATAGTGGATTCTTCTTCTCAGACAATAGACGCATTAATGAAACTGGATTTAGCATCAGGGGTAGATGTTGAAATAAAATTATGAAGAACACTGCGGCAGAGCTATAATGTATCTTCTGTCTCTGGCATAGATTATTTATTTTATTTATCAGTTACGGAATATGATGGCGGATAAAAGACAGGTATTTTTAGATAGTGACTTTAAAAAGAGGTAATTATGATTGCAAATATTATTGGTGAAAAAGTTGGTATGACGCATATATTCGATAAGAATGGCGAAGTTTTTCCTGTAACAATAATAGATACTAATCCTAATATTGTTATACAGAAAAAAAACAAGAAAAAAGATGGTTATGACGCGTTGCAGCTGGGTTTTAAGACTATTCCTTCAAAGAAAGCCAATAAACCCTTGCTTGGACATTTTAAAGCCGCCGGAGTAAATACAGTTTTAAAAGTTCTGGGTGAAGTTACGGTTGATAATCCTGATGCCTTTACTTTAGGGCAGGAGATAAAAAATGATATTTTCAAAGAAGGCGATTATGTGGATGTGACCGGAATAAGCAAAGGTAAAGGGTTTGCCGGTGTCATGAAGCGGCATCATTTCAAGGGAACTCCTGCAAGTCATGGTGTTTCTATCATGCATAGAAGAGGGGGGTCTGTCGGTTGTAGAACCTATCCGGGTAAAGTTTTTAAAGGAAAAAGGATGGCTGGACACCTTGGAGATGAAGCTGTCACCATTCAAAAATTAAAAATTGTTAAATCTGATGCTGAAAAAGGAATATTGCTGATCAAAGGATGTGTACCGGGAGCCTACGGTGGTATAGTTCGGATTAAAAAAACAGTTAAGAGAATAAAAAAAGCAAAGTAAAGTAAAATTAATTGGTAGTCAATTGGCTATAATGAGCTACCTGTTTTAAATTAAGGAATGAAGCTTATGATAACAGTTGGAGTTGTAAATACTAAAGGTTCCGAAAAAGAAAATATAGTATTGAATGAAGAAATATTTGCAAAAGCGGGCAAAAGAACAATTCTTTATGAAGCTGTAAAGATGCAGCTGGCTAATATGCGTCAAGGAAATGCCTGTACTAAAAACAGGGCAGAAGTAAATAAGACAGGTAAAAAGCCCTGGAAACAAAAAGGAACGGGAAGAGCACGTGCCGGCAGTGCCGGATCACCTGTATGGAAAGGCGGCGGGATTGTTTTTGGACCAAAACCCAGGGACTTTGGTTACAATGTTCCAAAAAAATTAGGAAAATTGGCTGTAAAGCTGGCACTTTCAGAAAAAGTAAAAGCAAATGAATTTATTGTGCTGGATGATATAGATATTGATTTACCTAAAACAAAAAATTTCAATGAAATTTTAAAAAATTTAAAAATTGAAAATAATAAAGTGCTTATAGTTCTGGCGGATAAAAATGAAAATATTGAAAAATCAGCAAGAAATATTCCAAATGTTAAAGTATTAACTGTTAAAAGCTTAAATGTTTATGACGTTTTAAATAATGATAAAATTTTAATTACAAAAGATGCAGTTAATAAGATTCAGGAGGTTTTATCCTAATGCTAAATCCATATGAAATAATTAAGCGTCCATATATTACAGAAGAAAGTGAAAAGGATAGAAAAGATTTAAATAAATATTCTTTTGAAGTAGATATTAATGCAAATAAACTTGAGATAAAAGAAGCTATCGCATCATTATTTAAAGTTAAAGTTGCAAGCGTTAATGTTATAAAAATTCATGGTAAGACCAGAACTTTGCGTACTCGAACAGGAAAATGTCCTGATAGGAAGAAAGCTATAATTAAACTTGCAGAAGGGCAAAGTATAAATATATTTGAAGCGGAAACGAAATAGTAGGATGCATTTTTAAGATCTTACATCTATAAGTGGAGATATAAATATGGGAATAAAAGCGTTTAAACCAACTTCCCCGGCAATTCGTGAAATGACTGTTTCAACATTTGAAGAAATTACAAGAACAGTCCCGGAGAAAAGCCTTTTAAGACCGTTGCCTGATACCGGCGGAAGAAATTTTTATGGAAGAATAACCTGCCGTTATAAGGGTGGAGGGCATAAAAGGCAGTACCGTTTAATTGATTTTAAACGGAAAAAATTTGATATACCAGCTAAGGTTGAGAGCATAGAATATGATCCTAACCGTTCATCCAGGATTGCTTTGCTTTACTATAAAGATGGTGAAAAAGCTTATATACTGGCTCCGATAGGACTTAATGTCGGAGATANNTGGTAATGACCGGTGAAAATGTGGATATAAAACCGGGTAATGCGCTTCCGCTTAAAAATATTCCGCTTGGGACATTTATTCACAATATAGAATTAAAACCCGGCAGCGGCGGATCTATGGTGCGGAGTGCCGGTACAGCAGCGCAGCTTATTTCCAGAGATGGCGGTTTTGCCCAAATAAGATTGCCTTCAGGGGAAGTAAGAATGATTAAAATTGAATGTTTTGCTACGATTGGGCAGGTCGGCAATATGGATCATATGAATATATCAATTGGTAAAGCAGGACGAAAAAGATGGCTTGGAAAAAAACCCCATGTTCGCGGAGTAGCAATGAACCCTGTTGACCATCCTCTTGGAGGAGGTCAGGGAAAAACTTCGGGAGGACGGCATCCATGTTCACCCTGGGGGCAGCTTGCAAAAGGTTTGAAAACACGTAAAAAAAGCAAGGAATCAAATAAATTTATTATGAAAAGAAGAAGTAAGTAAATTGATTTATTGAACTTAATTTGGGAGGATTGAATTTGTCAAGGTCAGTAAAAAAAGGTCCCTATATAGACCAGAGATTGCTAAAAAAAGTAGAAGAAGCAAAGAAATCCGGTGATAAAAAAACAATTAAAACATGGGCTCGCTCATGTACAATTATTCCGGAAATGGTTGGAACTACATTAGCAATTCATAATGGCAGAAAATTTATTCCTGTTTATTTAACTGAGAATA
>JACQWU010000003.1 GCA_016209155.1 Candidatus Desantisiibacteriota bacterium
GCCTTATTTTCTGTAAAATGTCTCAGCATAAGATAGGCGATATATATAAACCATAGTATAAGCGTGGTTGTAAGTCTTGGTTCCCATGTCCACCAGGCATTCCATATCGGTCTTGCCCATATCGGGCCTGTTATGAGAACAAGGGTGCAGAATAAAATCCCGATTTCAGCCGCACAATACGCTGTTATATCATAAATATGGTCTTTTTTTAGTAAATACAATATGCTCATAACAAATACCACAAAAAACGCAAGAAATGAAACCCATGCCAGAGGTACATGAAAATAAAATATTTTTTGAATTATTCCCATAACCTTTTCAACGGGTACATAAATAAAAACAGCATATAATGATATTAGCATGGATGTAAAAGTGAGGGCTGTTAATACGGATATGACTTTTTTTAATTGAAACATGGTATCTCCTTTGAAAAGAAGCAATGAGCAATGAGTGATGAGCAATGCGCAAAATATTTTACTCGTCACTCATTGCTCATTACTCATTGCTCATTACTCATTGCTCATTACTCATTGCTCATTACTCATTGCTATGCACTTATTCCTCAATCACATATTCAAAAACAAGATAAGATATTACTATAAAAATAATATCAAATGCTCCAAGCATTTTTATCCAGTTTAGTATATCAGATATCGGTTTATCTTTAAACAAAAATTCTGTGGATTTAACAGCTCCCACAATCACAGGCACCATAACAGGGAAAAGCAAAATAGGGAGCATTACTTCTCTTGTGCGTGTGTTGATGGACATTGCGGCAAACAATGTGCCGACGGATGCAAATCCTATTGTTGCAAGTAATACCACAATAACAAGCGGTATTAAAAAAGGGAGCAGGCTGATATTAAAAAATACAGCAAAGAAGATAAGCGAAACAAGTTCTATTATCAGCATAAAAATAATATTTCCAAGCATTTTGCCAAGATAAATAATTCCGCGGTCAACCGGTGAAAGAATAAGTCCGCTTATACATGAATTTTCTTTTTCCGAGACCATGGAATGATTAAGCCCGAGTATTCCTGCAAATGTAAAAGCAACCCATAAAATACCGGGAGCGGCGGCTTTTACAATTTCACTGCCCGGTTCAAAAGTAAAATTAAAAATAACTACGACCAGCATTGAAAATATTATCATGGAAGTGAGTATTTCTTTTGATCTTAGTTCAGATATTATATCTTTTTTAACAATCGCCCATATTTTTTTTATCATAGATTTCCCGAAAATTCTTCAGGTGTTCAGGCTGAAGGCTGAAGGAGATTAGTCAATGCATTCGTACCTAAAAGCCTTCAGTCTTCAGTCTATCAACCTGCGCAGCTCCATCAGCTCTTTGAATTCTGCACTTTCTCATGATAGATTTTAATAAAATCATCTTCTTTTATATTCCGGCATTTTTCTAAAAATACGATTTGGCCGTTTACAAGAATAGACAGAATATTGCTTACTTTATATCCTATTGACAGATCGTGTGTAATTAAGATTATTGTGCGTTTTTCTTCATATAAACGTTTGAGCAGATCGCTTAATAGCTGTGTTGCATGCTGATCAAGCCCGGTATAGGGTTCATCTAAAAAAATTATTTCAGGATTATGAAGAAGGGCTCTTGCGATAGTAAGTCTCTGCTGCATGCCGCGCGAGAAGGTTCTCGCAAGATCATTTTTACGTTCAAATAATCCAACCTCTGTAAGTACTCTTTCTGCTCTTACAATTGGATCCTGGACATCATAAAGTTTACTGTAAAAAAGAAGATTTTCCCAGGCAGTAAGATTATTATAAATAAAGCTGTCATGCGAGATGATGCCGATAGATCTGCGGAGTTCCTCTTCATGCTCATGAGGGGTAAATCCCGCGATTTTTACTGTTCCCGATGTTGGCTTGCTTAATGTGGAAAGAATTTTAAGTAAAGTGGTTTTCCCTGCGCCATTTGGTCCGAATAGTCCGAGAGTTTCACCTTTTTTTAAATTCAGGGATATTCCTTTAAGCACTTTTTTATTCCCAAAATTTTTTGTAAGGTTTTCAATTTGAATAATATTTTCTGAGGTCATATTTTATTTTTCTGATTTTAACAAATCAATCTGTTTAAGAACATTGATAGCATTGTTTTTATAAGTTAACCATGCATGTTCAAAATCTTCCTTAGAAATTTTATTTGTAGCGTAATCTGCTTCCATATCGCGAAGTGTGGCAAAAATACCTAATTTATGATCTTCCAGCTCTGCCAGTTTATCTTCAAATTTTCCCCATGACGGGCTTATTCCCTGTTTTTTACTTATAAGCGGGTAAAAAATATAACACAAACCGGCTATACTAAATAATATTATTGTTGCTATTGACATTGTCATAATTATTTCTCCTATTTATAAATTTGGTAATTCTAAAATCCAGTAGAGACGCAAAATTTTGCGTCTCTACGTTTTATATTTTATCTTACACTCTTTCTTTATAAGCTTTATATTCTTCTTCAAATTGTATTTCATATTTATCTTTACCGTCACCGGGACTTTGAACGTTCATAGCATTTTTTGATTCTTCATGTGATTTGTTGATTTTTATCCATTTACCGATGAAAGCGGATATTAAAATAAGCGCCAGGGCAAAACCTGCAACAGGCACTATATAAGCCATAGCCATGCCTGCGCCTTTTTCCCGCGGATTTATTAGAACAGCCCCCCCAAATTGCATAGATACAGCATCAAGAATTTCATCTTTACTTTTTCCTTCATCCGACATTTTTTTTACAGTCGATATTATTTCAGGTCTGTCATGATCCGGACATTTTATTTCCTGTTGAAGAATTTCTTCCATAGTACCTCCGAACACATATTTCCCGGCAGGGGGAAAAAGAATAATTATTAATAATATAAATTTAATGAATATTATTTTTTTATTCATTTAAATTATCTCCTTCTTTTTAGTTTATGCGGCCGCATATTTTTTATCAGGCCATAATGCAATGATACATCCGATACTTACAACAATGGTTCCAATCCACATCCATATCACCAGAGGATTAATTAAGAATTTAAAAGAAGCGCTTTTGTCTCTTTCATATCCTCCCAAAATCACATACAGATCGTGCGTAATTGTGCTCATAATAGCCACTTCTGTGGCAGGTTGTTCTCTATTACGATAAAAATTCTTTTCAGGATAAAGAATTTTATACGGTTTGCCATCTTTAAAAACAGAAATTTTGGCTGCAACTATTTCTTTATGAGGTGTGTTTTCATATGTAAGGTCATCGTATCGTAAAACATAATGACCCAGGGCTTCGCTCATTCCCGGTTTTAAAGGCACTTCTTTTTCAGTGACAAATGCCGAGGATCCGGTAACTCCGAAAAATATAAGAACTATTCCTATATGTACAATATATCCGCCATAGCGGCGTTTGTTTTTCTTGATTATTGCAAAAAATGAACTGAAATAATTTTTCCCTGTTGCACTTGCATAAGCTATTGTTCCGCGGTAAAACTCTGTTGTTATTACACTTAACACAAAGACACATAAACTGAATGCGAGAACCGCATATATTAAATAAATTTTAAAAATGAAGAGTACTACCGCTGTTATAATAAATAAAATTACGGGAATAATGAAATTTTTTTGGAGATTTAGTTTTGATGCTTTACGCCATGCAATTAAAGGGCATATACCCATAAATGTGAAAAGAAGCAAAAATTGAGGAATTGTAACACGATTAAAAAATTCCTGTCCTACAGTAATCTTAATCCCTTTTATCAGTTCGGAAACCAGAGGAAAAGCAGTCCCCCATAATGTCGCAAAGCAAATACATACGAGTATTATTGTAGCAAAAAGAAACATACTTTCTTTGGATAAAAATGATTCAATCTCATTTTCGCTTTTAAGCTTGTTTTTTCTCCATATTACAAGAATCATAAAACCAATAAGAACAAATAACATGAAGATAATAAAAAATGGTCCTAATTTTGATTGACCAAAAGAATGTACCGATGATATAAACCCTGTGCGGGTAATAAATGTGCCGAATATACATAGATTAAAAGTTATCATTGCCAGTATCATATTCCAGATTTTCATCATTCCCCGTCTTTCCTGCATCATTACTGAATGCAGCAGAGCAGAGGCAGAAAGCCAGGGAATAAACGAGGAGTTCTCAACAGGGTCCCATGCCCAGTACCCGCCCCATCCCAGTACTTCATATGCCCATTCTCCTCCGAGCACTATCCCGATTGTGAGAAAAAACCACGCAAATATATTCCAGCGGCGGATATCTTTTATCCATGAATTATCAAGCTCTCCGCTTAATAAAGCCCCTGCGGCATAAGCAAAAGGGAAAGTATATGCGGCATATCCCAGAAAAAGCGTGGGGGGATGCCATGTCATGCCGGGATTTTGCAGTAGAGGATTAAGTCCTGCACCATCCGGAGGCATAAAATTTAACAGTTTAAAAGGATTGGTTGCGAAAATCATTAAAATAAGAAAAAATATATCTGTAATGGCAATAATAGCATAGGTATATGGGATATATCTTTTTTTAGTAAATTCATGCCTTGTATTCCAAGCCACTACTGCGCCGCCAATAGCCAGAAGCCATGTCCAGAAAAGAAGAGAGCCTTCCTGCCCCGCCCAGAATGCGGCTACTGTATAAAACATAGGGAGTGTCCTGCTTGTGTAGTTAGCTATATATTCAACTTGAAAATTTCGAGTCACAAGCGCATGAAGCAGAACAAAAGAAGATACAGTGATAAAAAAACATATAACATAAAAACTGCGTCTTGCGGTTTCAATGTATAAAAAAGATTCCTTTTTGCTTCCCAAAAAGGATGATATTACTATATATACTGCAAGTATTATAGAAACAATAAACGAATAAAAACCAATATCTATCATTACAACCTCCTTAATTTTATATTTGGCAATGTCAAAAATTAACCGCAGAAACGGAGTAATCCTTAATTTTTCTCTGTGGTTCCTTTTTCATTTTTTTCCTGATATTTGGAAGGACATTTGGCAAGAAGCACAGTGGCTTTAAAAACATGATTTTCTATTAATTTTCCTTCTACTACTACCGTTATATCCGGTTTGAAAATATCCGGAATTATGCCTGAATAGTCCACTTTTATTTTTTTATTTTTATCTTTCTCATCCATAATTTCAAACTGGATGCGCATACCGTTTGAGTCCCGAACTACGGAACCGTCAACCACCTTGCCTGAAATTCTGACACCTTCATTTTTATATTTTTGTTCGTCATTTAAAAATTCACCTACATTTAAATAGTATACCATGGAATCCTGCATACCGCTATAGGCAAGATAACCCAGTATTCCAAAAACAATAATGCTTCCGATTAATATTTTTTTTGTTTTAGTTGTCATTTAAACCCCTTTTATCCACATTTATATGAATTTTTTAGTATATAAGGTCTTATGATATCACAATTCTATAATAAATAAATATTATTATAATTTTAAAACCCGCAATATTAAAAATTTAGGAAATTTTAGCTTCTCTATTCTGTCTTTGTCAAGTAAAAACAGAAAATAGTAAAAATTTGAGACGATAACTTGAATTAAAAATAAAAAAATAGTATAATATATAAAATGTATATATTTGAAATATTAAAAAGGAAAATTAATGGCGGATTGTTCATCTCTTGAGAAAATGGCTAACACTATCCGTCAGGATATAATAACAATGCTTACGAATTCCTGTTCCGGACATCCCGGCGGCTCCCTTTCAAGCGCTGATATTCTTACCGTGCTATATTTTCATAAAATGAGAATAAATTCAAAAAATCCCAAATGGCCTGACAGAGATCGTTTTGTAATGTCTAAAGGTCATGCAGCACCTGTATTATATGCATCACTTGCGCGTGCGGGTTTTTTTGATGTATCGGAGCTTCTGACATTACGCAAGCTTGGAAGTATTCTTCAAGGGCATCCCGACTATAAACTTACTCCGGGAGTAGAATGTTCTACCGGTTCGCTTGGACAGGGTCTTTCAATAGCCAATGGAATGGCTCTTGCCGGTAAACTTGACAAAAAAGATTATCGTGTTTATGCGCTGATAGGTGACGGAGAAAGTCAGGAAGGGCAGATATGGGAAGCTGCCATGGCATCTGCTCATTATAAGCTTGACAATCTCTGTGTGATTCAGGATTTTAATGGATTGCAAATAGACGGTCCTGTAGAAGAAGTTATGAATGTAAAACCATTACCTGAAAAATGGCGTTCTTTCGGATTTAATGTTCAGGAAATTAACGGACATGATATATCTGAAATAATATCAGCATTTGATAAAGCAGAGGAAGAAAAAGGAAAACCGAGCATAATTATCGCCAATACAATTAAAGGCAAGGGAGTTTCTTTCATGGAAGGACAATGTAAATATCATGGTACGCCGCCCACAAAGGAAGAAGGGGACAAATGTCCGGTTCAACCAAATCATCGGTTTTTCGTGATAAGTACCCGTCTCGTTTTTTTAACTTTGGTGTAGCTGAACAGAACATGATGGGTACAGCCGCCGGATTTGCATTGTCCGGAAAAATAGTTTTTGCCAGCTCTTTTGCTATTTTCGCGACCGGCCGTGCATGGGAACAGATAAGAAACAGCATAGCAAGTCCTAATATAAATGTTAAAATTGTAGGAAGTCACAGTGGTATTTCCGTGGGAGAAGACGGTTCTTCGCATCAGGCACTGGAAGATATTGCTTTGATGAGGGTTATTCCGAACATGAAAATAATTGTTCCCGCTGATGCGATAGAAACTGAAAAAGCGGTATTTGCCGCGGCAGAAATCCAGGGACCTGTATACATCCGGACATCAAGACCAAAAACGCCGGTAATATTTAACGAGAATTATGAATTTCATCTGGGCAGGGGCGCTGTGATTAGAAAAGGCGCGGATATTACAATTATCGCGACCGGTATTATGCTTAATGTTGCTCTGGAAGCAGCGGTAAAATTATTTAATCAAAAGATAGACTGCAGAGTTGTAAATATGCCGACAATAAAACCTATTGACAGAGAAATAATAATTTCTTCCGCTTCCGAGACAGGAGCAATTTTAACGATCGAAGAACATTCCATTGTCGGTGGACTGGGAAGCGCTGTGGCAGAAGTACTTGCTGAAGAAAACCGCAATGCTTTTTTTAAAGGTGTGGGTATTCCCGATAAATTTGGACAATCAGGTACTTATGAAGAACTCTTCGCTTTTTACGGACTTACGTCAGAAAATATAATGAATGAAGTTCTTGAAATTTTGAAAAAAAAACGAAAATAGCGGTAGGTTGATAGATCAGAGCAAATGCTCTAAATCACCTGATTAGCAAGGCTAAAGCCTTGCCCTACTTCAGATTTAGTATAGGGTAACAAAAATTGATGTTTAAACAATTTTAATGCGCTTGCACTTAATTTCCCTGCTTTTGCTCTCTTATTCGTGATCGGACAATATGATTATTTTTAATAATGTATCAAAAAAATACGGATCTGCCAATCAGGCTATCTTTAATACCAGTCTGAAAATTAATGATGGAGAACTTGTATTTTTAGCAGGTTCACCGGGAGCAGGGAAAACAACTTTCATAAAATTAATAGTAGGATTGGATAAGCCTGATCAGGGTCAGCTTAATGTAAAAGGCAGAAGTCTTTCTGCATTAAGCTACAGTGGATTGGCATTAGCCCGCCGTGAAATGGGTATTATAATGGATGCCTTTAGTTTATTCCCGAATTTAACTCTTGAGGAAAACATAGAATTGCCTCTTCGTATTACCGGGATAACCAAAAAAGAAAGGGAGAAAAAGGTACAGGATATTATTGAGCAGTTTGGACTTACGCAAAAACGTCATTTTTTCGGTTATGAACTTCCGTATCAGGAAAAAAAATTGTGTATGACTGCAAGAGCTCTTGTAACAGAGCCATGTCTTATAATTGCTGATGAGATATTCGATTCTATGCTTCCTGAAAATATAAATATTATAACTCAAAAAATTTTTGACCTGCTCGAAAAAAATGCAACTGCTGTCATATCTTTAAATCAAGTTGAAATTATTAATGATCTTCCCAAAAGGAAACGATTAATTACTTTTTCTAACGGTAAAATAATCAAAGACGAAATTTTAAAAGACAGAGCCGAACAACTGGAAGGTATATTGGATAATGTTTAAAAATAATTTTGGATTTTATTTAAAAATGGCAATTTTGTATTTAGGTGAAGCACGCTATCCTTATATGTTCATGAATATAATATTTATTTTTTCATTAGTATTATTCGGGATGGGCATTTTAATTCAAAATAATTTTAAAAATTTTATTGAGGAGAAAAAAAGCAATTATGAAGTAATGGTATATTTGAAAAAAGATTATGACAAAAATAAATTTTTCAATGCATTAAAAGAATTTCACGGTCTTAGCAAGGTAACTTATATAAATCCGGAAAAATTTGAAGCTTCTATAAAAACAGAAGATAAAAAAATGGCAAAACTTATAAGTTCACTTTCTTTTAATCCGTTCCCCGTTGCATACAGTATTATTTTAAAAAAAGAAGTATGGAGTAAAGATAAGGTAAAAGATCTTGTTGATTTTCTTGCAAAAAAGCCTGAAGTTGAAGATGTGGATTTCGGGGAGACTGTTATAGATTTTTTAACTGCAATTTTTGTGAACATTGAAAAGGTAACTAAATACATATTGTATGTTCTGGGAATGATTGGACTTTTTTCTATGCTTGGGGCAACAATAAACTGTAGAAAGTATCTTACTTCCTCCATTGGAATATTAAAGCTAAGCGGTGCAGGTAAGATTTTTATTCGAATGCCTTTTATTCTTGCAGGTATTATAATAGGGATAATATCAAGTATTGTAGCTTTAGTATTACTGGCTTCTGTATTTTCATATATTGCAAAAGATGTCCCTATAATTTTTTTATCATGGTATGATATTTCAATTATTTTTTGCGCAGGGTGTATAATCCCTATATTAGGCAATATTTTTAGTCTTGAGTAAAAAAAATATAATGAAAAATGGAACCACAGGTCACAGAGATTTATTCTGTGTTCTCAAATCTATTTAAAGTTTTCTGTGGTTAAGTTTTGATATTATCAGGGTGGACGGAATGGCTATTTTCAATTTGATAGCGGCTGTATTTATTTTTTTCATAGTTTTACCGGATCAGGTTAAGGCTATGGATGAAAACGCGGAAAAAGATAGCAGCTACATTCAAAATTATAATAAAAAAAAAGATGATTTATCATGGAGTATTAAAGAGTTTTATAAATCAAAAAGTCATGAGAAGATAAAAAATTTAGAGAATGGTAAAAAATTAGATTATTTTTTACTTAAACGTAAAACATTAAAAAATATTGTTTATTATTTTTCCATGGATGACTTAAAAGCGGAAAATAAAGAGAAAGTCCATGATACGCAGGATGATAATCTGGTTAAATTTAAAAAAAATTATAAAAAATTAGCTTTGAATACTGTATCTGAATATAATGAAGCTGTGGAAAATTTAAAGAAACTGGTTGAATTTTTTGAAAAAAATTCAACCGGCGGGAATAGCAATGGAAATGTAATAGAATATAGTAATTTGACATGGCCGGTAAGTGGACGTATAATCTCCTCATTCGGTCAAAAGAAAATTACCCAGTATAATGCTATTGTATTTGAAAATGGAATAAAAATTAAATCGGATTTCGGGGAGAATATAAGCGCGGTAGAAAAAGGTGTAGTGGAGTATGCTGATTGGTTGTATGGATTTGGAAAAATATTAATTATTGAACATGGAAATGATTTTTACAGTATATATGGGTATCTTTCTGAGATTTTAACCGAAAGAGGAGCCGTTGTTTCGCGTAACCAGGTAATAGGTAAGGTTGGAGACAGCGGGACAATTGCAGGGACATGTTTATATTTTGGAATTATAAAATCCGGTAAACCTGTAAATCCCGAGGAATGGCTGTCAAAAGCAAAAGAATAATATATCGTTTTAATTCAAAGAATAGGAGTGAAGTTAAATGAAAAAAAGTTTTATTAAATGGATAAGTGTATTATTTTTTATTTTATTTTTGGGAGCTGGATTTGCGTTATGGGGTGCGTCAGCGCAGCACACTAAAAGTATTTATGAAGATTTGAAAAATTTTTCAGACGTACTTTCTTTAATTCAGGAAAATTATGTAGATGAAATTTTATCTCAGGATCTGATAAAGGGTGCAATTAGGGGTATGATGGGAACTCTTGATCCTCACAGTCAATATATGGAAAAAGAAGAATATAACGACCTTAAGGTTCAGACCAAAGGGGAATTTGGCGGTTTGGGAATTGTTGTTACAATAAAAGATAATCTGCTTACGGTAATATCTCCGATTGAAGATACTCCGGCATTTAAAGCTGGAATTATGGCAGGTGACAGAATAGTTAAAATAGAAGATGAATATACTAAAGATATGACTTTATATGAAGCTATCGGTAAAATGCGCGGTGAATCCGGAACAAAAATAAATATAAGTATTTATAGAGAAGGGCATGCGGATTTAATCCAATTTACGCTTATTAGGGCGAAAATCCCTATGGTTTCCGTTAAATATCACATGGTTAAAGATAATGTCGGGTATATAAAAATCAGCGAATTTAAATCAAAAACCGGTGAAGAATTGGAAAAAGCACTTAAGGATCTGGAAAAGCAGGGAATGCAATCTTTGGTATTGGATTTGAGGCATAATCCGGGCGGGCTTCTTAATGTAGCAGTTGAAGTGGCAAATAAATTTATTTCCCGCGGCAGATTAATAGTTTATACCAAAGGAAGAATAGAGGGTCAAAATATGCAATTTTTTGCTGACAAGGAACCTTCTCATCCGAATTTTCCTCTGGTAATCCTTGTAAATATGGGAAGCGCCAGCGCTTCTGAAATTGTTGCAGGAGCTGTTCAGGATTGGAACCGGGGGGCGCTGGTTGGGACAAAAACATTTGGGAAAGGTTCCGTACAGAGCATTATTCCACTTGGTGAAAGCGGAGCCTCCGGTTTGAGATTAACTACAGCCAAATACTATACTCCAAGCGGACGATGTATACACGGGGAAGGAATTATGCCTGATATTAATATAGAAATGTCTACAGATCAGCAGCTAAAAATTTATAAACAGGAAAGCGAAGAAGAGAATATTAAAGTCAATGAAAAACAGAGACAATATCTTAAAGATACTATTGATAGTACTAGTGTTGAATTAAGACAGAAACCGGAAGAACAAAAAAATAATGAAATAGAAAAAGTTTCTGATATTCAACTGGACATTGCTGTTGATATTCTTAAAGCTCAATATTTATTCACTAAAAGTAAATTTGAGTCATTATTATAAAATTCAGGCGGATAGACTGAAGGCGGAAGGCTTTTAGGTTTAAATCATCTAATATCCTTCAGCCTTCAGATTAAATACCTGAATAGCTATGCTTGGGAATAATTAATGGCAAAAAAAAATAAGAAAAGCAAAAAATGGGTATTCTGGCTGGTTCTTTTTTTATTAGCAGGGATCTTCTATTTTTTTTTAAAATCTGACAAAAAGCCTTCTTTTATTTCAAAAATTGAAAATATTATTACTTCTTTTTTGCCCGGTAAGGATCTAACCCAAAAAAGTTTAAAGATCGATCAGGCAGTTACGCGAACACTGGATAAGTTAGGGATTGAAGATAAAGATGTGATTGAAGAATATAGAGAAGAGAAGAAAGGATTTGGGAAAACATGGATACAGATAAACAGAAAAATTTCCA
>JACQWU010000004.1 GCA_016209155.1 Candidatus Desantisiibacteriota bacterium
CATTGTCAAAAAAACCTATAAATATTTTATAACGATCCGCCAGCTTTAATAACCGCCATAAATAATGGGATCGATTCCTATAGAGCGGGCTTGAGGTGGCACCTGTAAATATTACATCCCATTGTTTTTGTTTCTCAATTTTGTCATTATACATTAAAGAAGTAGAACCCTGAAGTCCCGCACACGAAGTATATATAGCTTTATTGGCTCCCATTAGTGTGTATGGTTTAACATAATGTGCCATTGCCGGTACTACAAGGTCGAAAAATTTCACATCATGATATTCCTTATTCATTCTCCATCCGGGATCACCCGGTAGCCCGACAACAGGATATGGAGACAATTCAATTCCTGTTGGAAATGGCTCCGCTTCAGAAATTGCAATAAAGACATAATCAGGTTTCCATCCTTCGGGTAATATTTCAAGAATATCAGAAAAATTATTTTCAAATGGATTATAATAAATAATATCGGTTTTAAAATAACCTAACTTTTTGCTTTCTATAAATGTTATAACATCAGCATTCGCAATCATCGCCAGGCCCATTCTTCCTCCGTAAATATTGCTTAAAATTTTTGGCCGGGGCTTTTGAATGTTTTTAAAATTCATAATCCTGTATTCATTTATAATTTTCCAATATTGAGCACCATTTACATCATCCTCATATATTTTTAGAAAAACATCTTCTGCTTCCTTATATAATCCCTTTTTATCATAATTAAATCCCATAATAAAATTTAATAAGGCAGGAAATCTTTCATTGTCATTAAATTCATTAAAAAGCGCAGATATTCTATTTGAGTCTTCCATTGTCCAGCTTTGAAAAAGTTCCCAATTTCTTTTTATCATAATTACTTTCAGGTATTATTTTAGAGTTACATCTTATCAAAAAATAATTACACGAAAATATATCAATGTCAATGTGTCTGTGGTTAAAATAGTTCGTTGAGGTTAGTTCTAAAATAAGGATGAGAATGTATTTACAACATCAGGATCAAATAGTATACCTTTGTTATTATTAAGCTCTGTTAGTGCGGTTTCACTGCTTAAAGCTTTTCTATAGGGTCTATCTGATGTCATTGCATCATAGACATCACAAACAGCAAGAATTCTGGCATTAATAGGGATGTTATCACTGTGTAATCCGTATGGATACCCGCTTCCGTCAAATCTTTCATGATGATATAGTATGATTTGTTTTTCATTATCAAAATAGTTTAAGTTATTTAGCATCATATAACCGATTTTTGCATGTTTTTGAATAATATTAAATTCTTCACCGGTAAGAGGCCCCGGTTTAAGCAGTAATTTTTTGGATATATATATTTTACCGATATCATGGAGTAATCCTCCATAAATTATTGTTTTAAATGTTTCAGGATTTAATTCCATTGCTTCGGCTATTTTTTTTGCATAACCGGTAACCCTTTTTGAGTGCAAATGAGTGTATGGGTCTTTTTGGTTAAGAATTTCGGATAGAGTCTCTGTAATATCTGCTATATTGTGCAAGTATAAATATTCATCAGTATAATATCTTTTATATTCTGTTCAATTAAAATTTTTGTTTTGTATAGCTTTTCATAATTTACGGAATCAATCAATAAAATTTTATTTATTATATTTTTAATTTTATCTATTAATTCTTTTTCCTCATTTGAGAGAGAGGCTTTGTTTATACATTTTTTTCGGGTTTTTTCGAGTGATTCAAGCTGTCTGAATATATTTTCTCTTTGATAAATTAATGTCTTATCGATTTCTTTTCCTTCAATAAGATTTAACAGGTTTTCATAAAGATTTAATTCCTGTGCAAGTATATCATCTGCTTGTATTGTCATTGTCATATTTATTCCTCCTTTTAAATATGTTCTTTATATTTTTATCGAAAATGTTTCAATGTCTGATGAAATATGGTTTTCAGCCTGCATCATTGGTATATTTTCCTTGTGTTTTTGATTTAAAATAACATCTTCCCATGCTTCATTAAGGCTTATCAGCATCAGTAAAATATTTTTTAATATTTCCACATCTTTATTTAAATCAGCTTTAATTAAATTTCTTACCATGAAATTATATAATTCATATAAATTCCTGGAAATTTCTCCGGCCTCCATATTAAGAGAGCACATCAACTCAAAAATACAATCCTCTGCTTTTTGAATGTTTTTCCCCGTTTTTTCAAAATTTATAGGTGGATTTTGAATTAAATTTATTGCATGTTTTATCGAATTTATTGCCGCTTCATAAATTATCAATATCAGTTTTCCTTTGTCAGCAGTTACAATCTGGTTTTCTAAATAATTTTCATATCCGTTAAGTGACATTTTAATCTCCTTTTTGGTATTATAAGCTGCTAATTTGTCCGTTTAAATATGACAGTTGGTTTTTCATAAGTCCCAGTGCTTTTTCCATTGCAGTGAATCTGGTAAGAAGCATTTGCCTCTCTTTTTCAAGACGGGCTTCCATTTTGTCTATTTGTTCCTGATAATCATCTATTGTATTTTTTATTGCATCCTGGTGTAATGATACATATCCTTCATTGGTATCTATAATTTTAGATTGTAATGTATACATCCTGTCAGCAATCCCCAGCGTAAGATTTACTGTACCCTGAGCGCTTCCCTGAGCGATTAATTGCGCGGGAGTCAGATTAATTTTTATTGACATTCCATCCACATGTTCTTCATCTTCATCCCCGGTCAGAACCTGTCCTTTCCCTGTACAGGCTTCACCGTTTATTGTACCTGCAACATCCACTCCACTTTCAGATAATATTGTTGTTCCTATTCCGGTGCTGTTTCCATCAGCAAGGTCTATAACATCTGATACTATGCTGAATCCAAAATCTGATCCGTATGAATCATGTGTAAGCTGTAATTTACCGCTTGAATTGCCGGCTGTGATTTCAATCTCATTTCTTCCTTCAGTTGTAAGATCTATTGTCCCAAAATCAAGTGATCCTCCTCCTTCGTTATTTTCTGTAAGAGTTAATGAAATTCCGCTGTCTCCTGAAACACGGTCTGTAATTTCTATTTTTCCTGAAGAATTAATGGAGGCTGTAACCTGACTTGAAAAAACACTTTCAATTTTTGACAGAATTTCCTGCACCTGATGTGAAGTGTCATCAATTGTTAAAGTCCCTGATACGGCGCTTCCGTATCTATTGGTCCCTGAAATCATTGCTGGTAATTCCGCCGCCATTTATTGCTGTTGAGCCTGTTGTAGACCCCTGTTCCGCAGCTGCTGTAATACTTAAATCATACTCACCTGAAACCGTATTCGGAGTATAAGATATAAAATCAATATCACTGTCGGATGCGGTTCCGAATCCGATAAATAATTTCCGGACATTATCGAAATCATTACTTATAGCGCTTGATAATATAGAATCATTTGCTGAAAGTATTCCTGAACTACTGGCGGTAATTCCTATTTCACTCAGGTAAGATACATAATCTGAAGGTAATCCTGTTACCTGTGAAAAAATTGTTTCTCTTAATTGTGATTGTACAGTAAATAATGTCCCGTCTCCCATCAGAGCGCCGCCTTGTTTTTTATCATCATCCCAGTTGTATTGGCTGTTTATATAGTTTATATTTTCATTATAAAGACTGATAAAGCTATTAATATCATTTTTTATGGAAGATGTATTTCTTGAAATTGAAAAATTAACCGTGGTACTTGTGCTTGCCTTAATTAAATTTAAAGTAACTCCGGGCAGAGCATCAGTTACAGTGTTGGATGATTTCACCATGGGAATACCGTCTATTTCAAAGGAAGAATCAAGCCCTGTCTGGATTTCTCTTTCTCTGCCTTTTGTTGATGACGCTATTGTGCCAAAATCTAAAAACCCTCCTCCTTCATTATTTTCAGTAAGGGTTAATGTTAAATAACTGTTCCCCGTTGTATCATCGGTAATACGTAATTTTCCACTCGATATTGAGGCTGTAACATTGTTCGAAAACGCCGATTCAATGGAAGTAAGAAGTTCTTGAACCGTACCGGAGGTGCTTGTTATTGTAAGACTTCCTGAAACAGCATTTCCGTCATGGTCGGTACCCGTGAAGCTGATAGTATCGTCCACTGCGATATTGGCACCATAGATATCTGCCCATGCAGTTGACGCAGTAATAGGAGTACTCCCGTCAGTTGTATTTGTAACACTGCCATCTTTTACTTCTGCAACCTCATTCATTCCGCCTTTTAATATGCCGATAGTTTCAAGTATATTATTACTATCTGAAAAATTAGTTGTTCCAAGAATTTTTAAATAGTAATAAGTTTCCTCATTTTCTGTCTCTTCCTCAACTGTTGCTGTTACTCCGGGAACAGCATCAATTGCCGCGGCAATATCTTCCAATGTATTATTACTTAAATCAATAGATACACCAGTGCCGCTGACTGTTACCGTACCGCTATTTCCTGTGGTAAGTCCGAGTAAGCTTTTCATT
>JACQWU010000005.1 GCA_016209155.1 Candidatus Desantisiibacteriota bacterium
TTAATCTTCTTTTGAATGATCAATTTTTTAAATATTCAAAACAGCCCAGCATTCTAAGATATGAAGTAGAAAAAAAAATTAAAACTAAGGAAATAGAAACCGTATTTATTGATGAAATCCAAAGGATTCAATCTCTATTAAATGAGGTTCAATATCTTATTGATAATCACAAAATAAAGTTTATTTTGACCGGTTCAAGCTGCCGTAAACTTAGGCGAGGGGGAGCTAATTTGCTGGGTGGAAGGGCAGTTCAACGTTTTCTTTTTCCTTTTATCTGGAATGAAGTTAAAGAATTTATGGATTTAACGGAAATATTAGATTTTGGCTCTCTACCTCATATATTTAATCAGAAAAATATTACGGATAAAAAAGACGCTCTTAAAAGTTATTGTGATATATATTTGCGTGAGGAAATACAAGCTGAAAGTATTGTCCGAAATTTAGGTTCTTTTTCAAGATTTCTTGATATGGCTGCCAGCCAATTTGGAGAAATTATTAGTTTTAGCAATATAGCTCGCGAATGTCAGCTTCCTGTTATGACGGTTAAATCGTATTATGAGGTTTTAGAGGATACATTACTGGGATTCAGGCTTGAACCATGGCGTAAAAGTATTCGGAAGCGGCTTGCCGCTCATCCAAAATTTTATTTATTTGATAATGGTGTAACCAATGCTATTAATAAATATCTAAGTTCTGTTTCCGACCCATACTTGCAGGGAAGATTATTTGAACAATTCATTATACAGGAAACATACCGTTCATTAGTTTATTTTATGAGTGAAACTCAAATGTTTTTTTGGCAGACAAACACAGGGGCTGAAGTTGATATATTACTTGTAAAAAATAAAATTGTTATCGCGGCTATTGAAATTAAAAAAAGCAAAACTATTGCCGGCGCTCATTTATCCGGGTTGCGCTCATTCAAAACAGAAAATAAAAATGTTCCTTGCTATGTTGTTTGTAATTGTGATGAGCCTTATACATTGGAAGATGTGGAGATTATTAACTGGCAAGATTATTTACAAACTGTTTTAAATAAATATATTTCCTGAATCTTGCACTTCAGATTCAGGTATTTAAATTTTACAAGGATCATCGAACATCATTGCTCTGCTTATATTTCGGTGCATCAAGGGATGAATTGGCACTAAAATAAATAATAAAGAATTCCAAAGAGAGACAGAAGATCCCCTGCTGTCACAGGGTTCTTCATTAATTGCTCATCAGGTGCTATACAGTTTATTTTTTGATTTTGTAGAATTTTCGTTCTGCGGCTTCTTATATATCATTCGTAGCCAGTCAAACCAGAGAAGGCTTGCTATTCCGCTTATGAAAGTAATCAGCAGGTCTTCACCTGATAAGACATGAAAATGAAAAAGATTTCGCAGGAATGGTATGTAAATTACTGCAAAAAGAGCGCCGAGAGCGCCGCTTGAAACATACCATAATGCTTTATTATTTATTTTCCTAATTGCCATTATACTTCCGGATAACCAAAAGTAATTGCCAGCATACTTAATCCCTGAAGGATACTTTTGATTACTATTTTTTTGTTTAACAGGGGTTCCTTCAAACTGCGCGGAGGTCTTTGCATAATATTCGGTTCCTCGGGATCAGATTCAAAAACAATTGAGCATGCGGGATCAATAATGAGTTCAAGAAACGCAATATGAGCAGGGAGAAGAGCTATCGGCATTTTAAACAAAACAGGCAGAAAAGACAGTCCCGCAATCGGTATATGAACCGCAAAAATATATGATATTGCTTTTTTAAGATTATCAAAAATCCTTCTTCCCATTTTAACTGCCTGCACTATTGATGAAAAATCATCATTCAAGAGAACCAGAGATGCTGATTCACGAGCCACATCAGTGCCGCGCTCGCCCATAGCTATACCAATATGCGCGGCTTTTAGCGCGGGAGCATCATTAACACCGTCACCGGTCATGGCAACTATTTCACCGTTTGCTTTAAGCGCATTTACAATTTTTAATTTTTGTTCCGGTACAACTCTGGAAAATATATTAACGGTTTTTATTTTTTCTTTTAGTATTTCAGAGTCCATTTTTTCAAGTTCAGGTCCGGTGATATATTTTTCGTGATTTTCAAGCCCAATTTGTTTCGCAATATGTTGAGCTGTCCCGGGATAATCACCTGTAATCATAATTACGCGTATTCCGGCCTTATAAGCCATGGTGATTGAATCAATAACAGTTGGACGTACCGGATCAATAAATCCGATCAAACCAATGAATTCAAATGAAAAATCATGCTGTTTTTGGGGTAAATCAATTTTTTTAAAATCTGCCTTTGCAACACCTAAGACCCTTAAGCCCTTTTTTGCCATATTTTCTATTTGTGTGATCATCCCTTTTTTTTGGGTTTCATTAAAATGGCAAAGGTCGATTATTGCTTCGGGTGAGCCTTTAGCGGCAATTATATAATTCTGTTTATCCGGTGATTCCCAGACATGCGATACAGCTAATAATTGTTTTGATAGAGGATACTCATGAACTAAAGTCCAGTTATTATGTATATGCTCGGTATCTGACAGAAAAAAATCTCCGGTACTTTTTACTTCCTTTTCAATAGGATCAAATGGATCTTTCTGACTTGCCAGTATACTATATTCGATTATATCATGCATATTTCCGGGTAGGGTTTGTTTGCTTTTATCAATTTCATAATATTCACCGCCAGAATAAAGCGCTGAAAGCCGCATATTGTTTAACGTAAGAGTTCCTGTTTTGTCAGTGCAAAGTACTGTTGCCGCGCCAAGAGTTTCAATTGCAGGTGTGCGTCTGGTTAATACCTGATGTTTGGAAATACGCCATGCCCCCAGTGCAAGAAAAACAGTAAGAACAACAGGAAATTCTTCGGGTAATACTGCCATGCTTAAAGTTAAACCGGATAGTATGCCATGAAGCCAGTTATTATTGAGTATCCCATAAATTATTACAATAAGTACACATAATATGGTCCCGGCTATCAGAAAATCACGTACAATTTTTTTTATTTCTTTTTGTAATATTGTCTCTTCTTCATTTATTGTTTCAAGCGCTTTTCCAATTTTCCCTATCTCTGTATTTAATCCTGCTGCTGTTACTTTTGCTGTGCCAAATCCCTGAACTACAAGAGCGGCTGAATAAATAAAAGGAAGATCATCTCCTCCGGGATGTTTTATTTTTTCCTGTCCGTCCCATTCGGATTTACGCACCGGCATTGATTCTCCGGTTAATAAAGATTCATCAACGAGTAAATTTGAGCAGATAAGAATAGCAGCATCTGCCGGTCTTCTATCTACTTCT
>JACQWU010000228.1 GCA_016209155.1 Candidatus Desantisiibacteriota bacterium
TAAGGAAGATGGGCAGGAAATAACAATTGCAGGGATAATCAGTAATATAAGTTTAAAGAGTACTAAAAAAGGCGATCGTATGGCTATTTTAACTTTAGAAGATTTAAAAGGTACGATTGAAGTAGTTCTATTTCCTGAAAAATATCGCATAAACACAGAGCATATCCGTGAAGATGCTATTATTTTTGTTAAAGGAAGAGTAGATACCACCGGAGAGAATCCCAAAATTATCGGGAATGAAATTATCCCGGTAGATGAAATAAAAAAACAGCTTCTTTCACGTTTTCATATTAAATTAAATACTGTTGGACTTGAGGAATCCGATTTAATTGATATGAAAAATTTAATTGTTAAAAATAAAGGCAAATGCGCTGTTTACCTGCATTTTTTTGATACCCATGGTAAGGAAACTATAGTAAGAGCAGCTTCAAATTATCTGGTTAATCCCACGGACAATTTTATAAATGCCATGGAAAAATTAGCCGGTGAAGAAAGCATATGGTTTAGTGATTGAAGAAGGAGTTTAATTTAATATGAAAGAACGATTGGGAATTTTTGGGGGTACCTTTAACCCAATTCATTTTGGGCATTTAATTGTTGCCCGTGAAGCTCTTGAGGAAATGAAACTTGATCATGTTATTTTTGTTCCGGCAAATATCCCGCCGCATAAAAATAAATCTGAGATTATAGACAGCAGGCATAGATTAAAAATGATTCAACTTGCCATAGACACAAATAAAATTTTTTCCGTTTCAGCCATTGAACTGGAACGATCCGGAAAATCTTACACTGTAGAAACGTTAAAGAGCTTAAAAGGATTATATGAAAAATCAGAACTTTTTTTTATGATTGGCGCTGATAATTTAAAAGATATTAAATTCTGGAAAGATCCGGAAGGGATACTAAAGGAAGCAAATTTGATTATTCTTGCAAGACCGGGATATATGGAATATTTTAAAAATCCTGAAAAGTATTTCCCGTTTCTTACCAAAGATGAATTCGTAAAAAAAGTCACAGTATTATCTGTAACTGAAATAGACATTTCATCTTCCCATATACGTAACCGCCTCTTTCATAGAGAACCTGTTGATTATATGGTACCGGAAAAAGTGAATGAGTATATTGTTGAACACGGGCTTTATAGATAGGCTCTAAACCTTTTATCTCTATCCTGCATTCGTTCATACCCTACTTTTGCAAGCCAGAGTTTAATGGGTTCTGCTTTTGGACTTGGAACAGACTGCGTAAGGCGCAGAAGAGTTTCCGGATCAGCAGTATCAGTTAGATATTTTTTACCATCAGATGCTTTCATTTTCAGTTGGTGACAATTTGTCACCGACTCACTGCCTTCTTTTTTAGCCGCTCTTTTAGTTTATTCCGAAAGAAAATACTATCACCTCTTAAACATACAATTTGAGTAGTCTCCCAAAATATCCTTTAATACCAATGGTTTATGTCCTTATCACCTCTTTAACACGTTTTATGAGTAGTCGTTCAAAATATTCAATAATGGCAAGGAGTTGCACTCCTATCACCTCTTGAATATACTTTCTCCAAATTGGTTAAGATTGAACAAAAATGGTCAAAAAATTAAATAATGAAAATCGTAAGTTGTTAGAAGGAAAACTTTATGTGAGCATAAAAGGGGGAATTTATCTGAGCGCTAAAGGACATAATCTTTCCACTTTTTTGACTTTTTGTTCGAGTGGAAAAAAGTCAAAAAAAAGTGGACTGAACCAATTTACCTGTTTTAAAATATATATAATATTTAAATAAAAGGGTAAAAACAATATGAATGTCAGCGTAAATACATAAATAAAGGATCCCTTTTGATTGGGTAATTATTACAAAAAACAGAACCAAAATGGTGGTAATTATGGAACTTTCTATATCAAAAAATATTATACAGGAAATTTTGCAGCCAGCTGATATCAAATTAAATGGGAATAATCCCTGGGACCTGAAAATTAAGGATAAAAAGTTCTATAAGAAAATATTTAACGGAGGCCGTCTGGGACTGGGGGAATCTTATATGGCTGAATGGTGGGATTGCGACCGGTTAGATGATTTTTTTTATAAAATACTTCCAACATATCCGGAAAAAAGACTTAAAAAAAATGTTAACCATCTTTTTTATATATTGAAAAATATTCTTTTTAATGCAGGAAGTAAAAAAAAAGCATTTGAGGTCGGAGAAAAACACTATAATCTGGGTAATGAACTTTTTCAAAATATGTTAGACAAAAGAATGGTGTACAGCTGCGGTTATTGGAAAAACGCTAAAACCCTTGATGACGCCCAGGAGGCAAAACTTGATCTTGTTTGCAAAAAAATAGGGTTAAAGCAAGGCGACAGGATTCTTGATATCGGCTGTGGATGGGGAAGTTTTGCTAAATATGCGGCAGAGAAATATAAAGCGAGGGTAGTAGGTATGACCGTGTCAGAGGAGCAGGTTGTGCTGGCAAAAAAAATGTGCATGGGATTACCTATAGAAATAAGATTACAAGACTATAGGGATATAAATGATAAATTCGATCATATTATTTCAATTGGGATGTTTGAGCATGTCGGATATAAGAATTATCATAATTTTATGAGAATAATTAATAATTGTTTAAAAGACACCGGACTCTTTTTGTTACATACTATCGGAAATAATCAAACATGTATAACCAATGACCAATGGTATAGCAAATATATTTTTCCTAATTACCATATCCCTTCAATAAAACAAATAAGCACAGCGATTGAAGGTTTGTTTGTCGTTGAAGATTGGCATAACTTTGGTGCTGATTATGATTTAACTCTAACTGCATGGTTTAATAATTTTAACGAGCATTGGGATAACTTATCGGAAACCTATGATAAGAGGTTCTACCGGATGTGGAAATATTATCTCTTAAGTTGTGCCGGAGCATTTCGAGCCAGGTATTTACAGCTTTGGCAGATAGTTTTTTCAAAAAAAGGAGTGACCGGCGGTTACCTATCAGTCCGTTAGAGAATTTTATAATACCTGAATCTTACATAGCAAGATTCAGGTAATAAAATATATTCTTTTTCTATCCGGATAAATGGAAAAAAATAATATTAAGTTTTACTTATTATTTTCCCGCTGAAAATATCAATGGCTTTTTCAATTATAGTTGTTTCATGAGCAGTATGTCCGTCGGATATTTTTCTGCTTTGAGTGGAAGTATTTTCTTTGGATATGGATGGTTTTACCAGTTGAGTTTTTATTTTAACAGGCCTTGCAAGTTTTTCAGTTCAATACTTTTAGCAGAGGTAATACATGAGGCCAGAATTGTTTTTTTATTTTTTTTCATCTCAGTATCCAGTTCTTTAAATATTTCAAGGATATTTTCCTGATTATTAATTATATATTTTTTTATTGGTTCAGCTATATTCCTTTCTTCCGCAGCCTCTTTATTTAAAAGCGGCTCAACATAGCTATTTTCTGTTTTTATATCAGCTTTTTGCAGTAAATTCTCTTTTGGCAGAGGTTTATTTAATTGTGAAATTTTACTATCCCCGGCTATTGCAGTATTTTTTATATTTGAATTATTTAATGCATCGGGAATATTATTTCTCATTTTTTTTTCTAATGAAGTAATTTTTTCTGCCAGGTCAGATAGAGACTCTGTTTTTGCATAAATATTTATCTTAAGGCACATGAATTCCAGTTGATATCTTACCTGCTCATGGCGTAATTGCGTTTCGCTTGTAGATAATATGTGCATCAATGTAAGAAGGTCCTCGTGTGTAATTTTTTTTGCCTGTTCTTTAAGATGAACTATCTCATATTCATTTATTTCAAGTATCTTTTCCGGAGAGGAGCAGGAAAGAATTATCAATAAATTTCTGCAATACTCTATCAGACCTTTTAAAAATTGTTCAAGATCGCGTCCGTATTTTACAATTTCATCTATAATACCAAGCATCCCTGAAAGGTCATTTTTTATAATGCAATCTACAAAATTAGAAAATATTTCCTGATCATAAAGTCCGAGCAGGTCTATAACATCCTGCTTAGATACATTTTTACCGCTTGAAGCCATAATTTGCTCAAGCAAAGTTTCTGCATCCCTTAAGCTCCCTTCGGCATTTTTTGTAATTATTTCAAGAGCTTCAATTTCAATATTGGCATTCTCCGCTTTTGTTATTTTGTTTAAAGTATCCACAATATCAGCATGGGATATTTTTTTAAATTCAAATCTCTGGCATCTTGAGATTATTGTAAGCGGAATTTTATGAGGTTCAGTAGTTGCAAATATAAAAATTACATGAGAAGGCGGTTCTTCAAGAGTTTTTAGCAAAGCATTAAAAGCCGACTTGGATAACATATGCACTTCGTCAATTATATATACTTTATAACGTCCGCGGGTAGGCAGAAATTTTACGTTTTCCCGCAGAGCGCGCACATCTTCTACACTCGTATTAGAGGCTCCGTCTATTTCTATTACATCGAGTGAATATCCCTCTGTGATTTCTTTACACGGGATACATTCCTGACAGGGAGTCTCAGTCGGTCCTTTTTCACAATTTAGTGCTTTGGCAAGCACCCGGGCCATACTGGTTTTTCCTATACCTCTTGGCCCCGAAAAAAGATATGCATGAGCAATACGACCGCTGGCAATGGCATTTTTTAAAGTCTGGCTTACGTGCTTCTGTCCAACAATATTATCAAAATCATTCGGACGCCATCTTCTGGCAATTACCATATAGGACATAAAATTCCCTTACAAAAATATATAAATTATATTCCCTGCAGAATTCACTTTACACCGGAATACTTGCGGCACATAAAAAAATTCGCTTACCGCTGCTTCCTTCCGGACCTCACGGAGTTCACAAATATTTATTGCACAAGGACCGGCATCCAGCTTCATCTGCAGGGAAACCTGATATCAAAAATTATAAATCTAATAATATGAAATTGATATTATAACATATATTTATTTTTTTATATAAAAAATATTTGAAATGATATTTAATATTCAATTTTTATATGTTATTATATTAAGATAATACTCACTCAATTATTTATGAGCAAAAAGCATGGAAAATAAAATAACCTATTCTATTTTAATATTTTTAATAACATCCATTCGGATAGTTTTTCCGGCGGATTTAGATGTTAAATCTCCGGGCATAACTATAAAATACGATACATCCGTTGAATGTAATATCTGCCATTTTGGATCAAAATATGTAATGCATCCGTCAAAAATAGAGGGGACGGGGCTTAAAACATCTCTTCCTCTTTTTGAAAACAAAATTTATTGTCTTACATGCCATATATATCACCCAAAAGATCCTGCATTAAATAAAGATGAACATGATTCGTCAAATATATTTTTATTGCGTGTTTCAAATGCGCCTATATCTCTTCTTTGTTTTGATTGTCATGATGATAAAAAAAATATTGAGGGAACGGATCATGATCTTAGTGTTACCGCTCCTGATGAAAAAAACTTACTTGGACAGACTTCAAATAATATGGGGCAATGTTCAAGCTGTCATCTTATGCATAATGGATCAGATATGAAATTATGGGCAAAAAATATGGCACCATCCTCAGATGTAATTTCAATGTTCTGCGGCAGCTGCCATAACGACAAAGGATGTGCTGAAAAAAAAGTTATTCATGATTTTTCACATCCGGTTTATAAAGATGTAATTCAAAAAGGATTAACTACAACTCTGCCGCTTTTCAGTGAACAGACAAAAATAATTTATGATGGAAAAATAACCTGTGCAACATGCCATAATGTTCACCAATGGTCACCGGATGAAATATTGCAAAATCCCGACGGCAGTTATCCTGCGGTGAAAAAAAAACATGCGGAAATTAATATGGAAGGCAGCGCCAGTAACAGTTTTTTACGCATTAATAATCAGCGGAATTCTGAATTATGCACTAACTGTCATAAAATAGAAGGATTTTTAATAGGCAGCCCTCATGATCTTGTGGAGACTGATTACAATGAAAAAAATATTAAAGGAAAAACTGCTGTGGAAAGCGGTCCATGTTCAGCATGTCATCTTGTGCACAACAGTGAAAAAGAAGACAAATTTGCAAGAGAATATGGAAAGGGCGAAGATGTTATTACTAGAAAATGCCGAAGCTGTCATACTGAAACAGAACCGTCAGAGATAAGTGCTCATCCAATTAATATCGCTGTTCCTTCATGGAGAATGAATGCCAAGCTGCCTCTTTTTGATCACGATGGTAGACCTGATCCTATAGGAACGATTAAATGTTCAACATGTCACAATATTCATCAATGGACTTTGGATAAATCCAAATTAGAAAAAGACATAATAAAAGAAGATGTGAAAATAGAATATTCTTTGATAGCTAATGGAATAATAGGTGAGGTTGCTTATGCCAAGGGTGACAAAATTTATATAGACAAGACGAGCAATAATTTTGAGGTAAAAAAGGAGGAGCTTTTATCTGTGTTCAGGGATGATACTATTTTAGGCAGAGTAAAAGTTATAAATATAAATCCGTTTGCCAAAGAGTCTGAAATTTATGGAGTTGTGGCAAAGGAGGATATGATTGACAAGTTTAAAAAAGGAGATAAAGTTTTTAATCCCAAATTGCTGGACATAAAAGGAATTCAGAAAAATTCAATGAATAGTTTTTTAAATATGACCAATGAACATTCTGAACTTTGCATAAACTGCCATAAAGAATATGAGATAATAATAAAAACTAAACATGATCTTACTAATAATTTCCCGGATTATTTTAGTAAACCCGGGAAAAAAATATCATTATTTGGGACATGTTCTGCATGTCATACTGTACATAATGCTAAAGGGTTATATCTCTCATCAATATCTGTTGATAATATTAATCCAAATATTAAGATGGATAATGTTTCCAGAACATGCATCACCTGCCATTCTCCGGGAAATATTGCACAGACAAAATCTAAGATAGATCATCATCCAATAGCTATTTTCCCATCAACTAATAATGCGGATTTCATACCTCCTCCGTCTTTTATGCCTTTATATGATCTTGAAGGCAGAGTTGGATTTTGGGATTATGTCGGTTGTTCCACCTGTCATAATGTTCATCAGTGGGATCCGGATGACCCGCAAAAAAGAAGCCTTCCAGAAGGTGATATGAATAACAGCTTTTTGCGGATCAAAAATAGTCAAAGCCAGTTATGTGAATCATGTCATACAGAAATACTTGATAAAAGTATAATAAGCGGAATTAATACTCAGGGGGGAGACTCAAAAAATCCACAAGTGAAAAAAGCCGCTGTTTCTCTTTCCGCGGGGGGTCCTAAAATAACTCTATTAAGCCCGGAAAATAATACTATATTAAATATTTTCGAAGCGGATCTTATCGGAAAAGTAGATAATCCATTGATTTCAAGAGGTTTGGTTTTAATTAACGGTAAATCAAATATAATTCCAATCCAAAAAGGGGACTTTTCGGAAAAAATCATTTTAAATGAAGGGAAAAATATTATACGTATATTAGTTACAAGCCCGGGAGGGAAAAACGGTACTTCCGAAGTAATCACATGTTTTGTTAATACACGTAAACCTAAAATTTTAAAATATGAATATCTTAAACCTGTAACACTGATGGACGATTTCAGAATAAAAATAATTTTCAATTCACCTATGGACAGTACTTTTTTACCTCATGTACATTTAACTACCGCTGATAACAAAACCATTAATTTTGAATTAAGTGTTTCCACACATGCAAAATTTTTAAGTTATTTTGAGAAAAATCCGTCTTTCACTCCCTATGCTTTTAGTAATTTAGAACAAGGACAAATTCAATTAAATGCGGATGAATACAATGGGTACGATAATCTACCGGAAGTAATTGTAAAAGATTTAAATTATGATAAAACACCCGGTCCGGGCAATGATCAAATCAGAGTGAAAGTATTTTCCCGGCTTGAACCTGAAGGAGAATATATTACTTTGAAAGAATTGAATGATTTTCAGGGAATCTTCATGGGAACTATTGAACTTGGAAGATGGAGAGAACTGGGGGATAAAATGATTGCACTTGAGGATAATGATACATTTACATTAACTTATAATTTTATCGGTTATACTTCAACTTTTCAGCATAATGATACTTTTACTATTAATCCAAATTTATTTAATATAAAAGAACTCAATCCTGTTGTTATTTTGGAAGGAGAAACTACACGTACCAGGAACATAAACATCGGATTTTCAGTTGATGATGCAAAAGAAATAATGATAAGTGAGGACCCAAAATTTACTTCGATTTTATGGGAATCATATAAGAAGGAAAAAAGTTATACTTTAACTGATGGAGGAGGCGTTAAGACATTATATCTAAAATTTAAAAATAAATTCAATGCTGAGTCTCAGGCAATAAATTTAAATATAAAGTATGTGCCGATCGAATACAAAGCGGTTCTTGATAAAGATATTACTGAAAATATGACAATTACAAAAGACATGGGACCTTTTTTAATTAATAAATCTATTAAAATATCAGAAAAAGCCGCACTTACAATAGAAAATGGAACAAAATTCTGGGTTTATACTTCACAGGGCGAAAAAATTAAAATTTCAATATATGGAAAAATAGATATCTCAGGCAGTGAAAAAGAAAAAATAGTTTTCACCTCAAATTCATTGAAACCAAATAGAGGAGACTGGGAAGGGATTGATATTATTAATTCCAATCAGAATATTTTAAAACATTTAACTATTGAATATGCAAATACAGGATTATCTTTTATTAATTCATCAGGTTCTATTGAAAATTGTATTTTTGAATATGATAAAACATCAGGAATTCTTTGTGACCAGAATTCAAACCCTGTTATTTTAGCCAGTGAATTTCGATTTAATAAAACAGGAATAATAATCAGAAATATGTCAAGCCCTGAGATCGGGAACAATTACATCCTTAATAATGGGACAGGTATTTCATGTGAAAGCATGTCTTCCCCTAAAATTTTAATTAATACAATTATAAAGAACAGCTTTGCCGGGATAAAATGTATAGAAATGTCTTCTTCTCCAATATCTGATAATAATATATCCCAAAATCTGGAGTATGGTATTTATATAAACGGAGCGTCCCCGATGATTCATCAGAATAATATTGAGGAAAACGGAATTGGAATTTATTGTGAAAATTTTAGAAATCCATTTTTAATGAAAAACAATAATATATTTAAAAATAAAGAATATTCTGTCAAATTAACAAACTTTAATAAGAATCTGGATGTAACCAGAAACTGGTGGGGAGCAAGAAATTTTGATGTAATTAAAAAAGTTATTTATGACAAACGAAAAGAACCGTCTCTTGGTATGTTAAATTTCATCCCGATACTTGAATCTCCTGCTGAACTGCGAAATAAAACTGTTGTGCTGGACAGAATAAAACCTGAACTTTTGAGTTTTGAATGTCAGAATCCGGCAAATTTAACTTCACATTTTCAAATTACATTCGTATTTAGTGAAACGCTAAATCCGTTTTTATCGCCCAAAGTAACTCTTGTTACAGATGACAAAAGTGAAAATTCAGATAACCGGATAATTGTTCAGGGGGGAAGGTTCTCATCAATAAATAGTGAAAATGATGTTTATATTTCGCCTTACATTACTTTAACTCCCAATATGGAGGGGGAAATAAATGTTTATATAGAAAATGTTCAGGATATTACAGGAAATATAATAGATAAAATCCATGCAGGTAGTTTTACTCTTGATACCGCTTTAAATGTAAAAGAAGGGGAGTATGTCTCTTCGCCCGATATAACACTTACTATAAATTCCGATGATATTGATAAAATTGAAATCAGCGAAGATCCCGGTTTCAATGATAAAAAATGGGAAGAATCTTCTCCGGAGAAAAAAATCCATTTATCAGAAAATGAAGGTAAAAAAAATATTTATGTCAGCAAATTTTCAAAAACCGGAAAATTATTGCCTGTAAGTCAATTTGCGGTAACTCTGGATAAAACACCGCCGCGGATAAAAAACGAAATACATAATGTCCCGAAAATAAACGAGTTTTTTAATTTCATTTTATATTTTAATGAAGAAATAAACACGTCTTATTTACCTAAAATAACTCTAAGAAGCAGCAATAAAAATGAATTTGTTTTATCTGCAGGTGAAATAATTTCTTCTAACTCTATGAATGATACATATATTATTCAACCTGTACTTATTCCGGAAAACCTTGAAGGGAATATCAGTGCTGTCATTGAAAATGTTCAGGATTTAACAGGTAATGTAATTAAATCTACCACTATCCACAATTTATTTCGCTATGATATTATTCCTCCTTCTCCTTCTGTTAAAGTTGAGGGGGGAAATTATTTTCAGCATAATGAAGTAATACTTCTGTTTGAAGAACAGAAAGATCGTATAGGAGTTGAAATGATAGTAAGTGAAAAAAAAGATTTTTCTGATGTTAAATGGGAAAAATTAAAAAAGGAAAAAAGTTTTAAATTATCTGACGGTGAAGGTGAAAAAAATATATATTTTAAATTTAAAGATAAGGCCGGATATATTTCTCCCATACAGAAAGTTTCTGTAATAGTAGACCGGACACCTCCAAAAATAATAATATATAAATACCCGTCTCCTGCCCTGGTAAGTAACAATTTCCAGATACGCATACAGTTCAATGAATCGATGGATACCACGTTTTTACCTGAAATAAATATTGTGAGCACAGGCCAGAAACATCCTATAATATCAGAAAAAGGAAGTTTTATGACCGATAAATATCTAAATGATACTTATATAACTCCTTATATAATTCTAGATGAGGATATGATCGGAGTAAACACAATTATTATTGCAAAAGCCCGTGATCTGGCAAAAAACGAAATGGAATTGGAAATGAGAGAAAGCTTTAATTTGAATTCTCCTTCTATTAAAGAAATTATGGTTAAACAGGGGAATATCGTTAATAATCCGGCCGTCAATTTCATTTTTAATGTTAATACAGCAAAACAATTAAGAATTTCTGAAGATCCGGAATTAAAAGATGCCCAGTGGATTGATTACAAATCCGAATTAGAATTTATTTTATCAGCTAATGATGGAATTAAAAAAGTGTATTTTGAATTTAAAGATAAAAATCAAAATATATCAAATCCCAGAATTGTAAATATATCTCTTGATCAAATAAAACCATCTATTGAAAAATTTGATTGTCCGGAAAAAATAAAAATCAATGATTTGTTTAAAATAATTATTCACTTTAATGAAGAAGTTATCCCTAAAAAACCTTTAATAATACTTATGACTAAAGAAGGTGTAAGCTCTTCAATTGTGAATGACGGGATATTTCAAAGCGATAAAGTCAAAAATGATATTTATATAACACCGGAAATATCTCTTGATGAAAGCATGCAAGGTACGATTACTATCATAGTTGATAACGAGATGGAAAATAAAGGGCATAAAAGGAATGTAAAATATATATTTATAACAGGAGGAGTTGTATCTTCTCTGGGGAAAGGTATTGCTGCCGCTTCTATCGGGTGTTTACTGGAAAGCCGCGGGATTAAAATATCTTTAATGAAATTTGATCCATACATAAATGTTGATCCCGGAACAATGAATCCATTTCAGCACGGTGAAGTATTTGTTACTGATGATGGAGCTGAAACTGACCTCGATTTAGGCCATTATGAACGTTTTACACATGCTAAACTTACCAGAAATAACAATGTAACAACCGGACAAATTTATTACTCAGTAATTAACAAGGAACGGCGCGGCGACTATCTTGGGGGAACAGTACAGGTGATCCCTCACATTACGGATGAAATTAAAAGCAGAGTAATTAAAGTCGCGGAAGAATCTATGGCAGATGTTGTGATTGTTGAGATTGGCGGCACAGTCGGAGATATAGAGAGTCTGCCTTTTATGGAGGCTATCAGGCAGTTTAAATATGAAGTGGGTAGAAACAATGTTATATATGTACATCTTACTCTTGTTCCGTTTATTAAAGCAGCGGGTGAGATTAAAACAAAACCAACACAGCA
>JACQWU010000229.1 GCA_016209155.1 Candidatus Desantisiibacteriota bacterium
AAAATAAAAAAAGCATCTTAAAAACAGGATGCTCTTTTTATAAAAGAACTTAAACTATAAAGTTTTGCTTTAATCTGTTTTTACTATTCACTACTTGATATATTTTCAAGGTGAAAGAAATACATTATACTACCTTTTTTTTTAATGTCAAGTACTTTTTTTATATTTTTTAATTTTTTTATTTCTTAATCTTTTCCAAGATCACTTGACATCTGCATATAATATCTAATCCTTTATCAAATGTCAAGCACAAAATTATCTTTTTTTATTTTCCCCGTGAACATTGATATTATTATGCTTCCGGCTATAATCTGTCAGTCATCAGCTATTAACTAAAAAAAAATAGTTATTCTTTTCACCTGCTATATTTATTAGTGGCAAATAAAAACATAAGATAAGAAATTAATATTATATTTTAATATACTTAAAACTAGTAGCTGAACGCTTATATTAATTACATTATTAATAATGGCATTTGCAAAATATAAACCTGTTGAAGACAAATGATATATGTTGAGCTCTCAAAGTTTTTGATTTCAAATAAACCAAAACAGTAAAATTCACCCTTATATAGCGGCTGGATTACCATCCAGCTTAAACAAGGTGAATGGTAATTCGCCTACAAATACTATAATACGTATTTCACAGATACTATTAATATGTTTTATCTTGACAAATTACATATAATAGTGTACTATTGTGTATTGAAATGTAAAAAAGTGTAGAATGTTATATTTTTATTATTTTTGTGGATTTTGATATATAAGGAATCAGTATATGTTTATGGGTGAATATCAATATACTATTGATGAGAAAGGCAGACTTAGCATTCCCGCAAAATTCAGAGAAACTCTGGATGTAAAAGGTGAAAAACGGTTAGTTATTACTCGTGGGATGGATCATTGTTTGTTTGTTTTTCCGGGATACGAATGGCAAATATGGGAAAATAAAATTAAATCACTGCCTGTTACGCAAGCTTCAGCGCGCTCTTTTGTGCGTATTATGCTTTCCGGCGCATTTGAAGCTGAACTTAATAAACAGGGAAGAATTCTTATACCTCAAAGTCTGCGGGATTATGCGGAAATAAAAAAAGATGCCGTGATTATCGGCATTTCCAATCGAATGGAAATATGGGACAAAGCCCGATGGGGAACGTATGTTGAATGTTCTGAAAAAAGTCTTGAAGAAATATCCGAAAAGCTTGTAAATTTTGGATTTTAACCTAAACGGCAATTGATTATATTTCTCTTTAGTAATTTAGCATTCTATTACTTTAAGGTTTATTGCCATGACTATAAATTATCATATCCCAATATTTCGGGAGGAAATTTTAGCATTTTTGAATCTCGAAAATTCTAATGATAAAAAAATTTATGTAGATGCAACAATGGGTGACGGCGGGCATACATACGGGATAGCTTCATATTTAAAAAATAAAGGCCGAATAATAACGATAGATAAAGATAGTGAAGCCGTTAAACGGGCAAAGTTACGGCTTAAAAATTTCAGTAATATTATTTATGTTCATGATAATTATGAAAATCTGGAGAATATTCTTAAGTCACATAATATAAGCAAAATTGATGGAATAATTTTTGATTTGGGTGTTTCTTCTTTTCAGCTTGATTCATCCGGCAGAGGATTCAGTTTTTCAAATTGTGAGCCTCTGGACATGAGGATGAATCCTGAGGCGTATATAACAGCCCGGGATTTAATAAACACCTTACCGGAAGATGAGCTTTCCCGCATAATAAGGGAATTCGGGGAAGAAAAATGGAGCGGAAAAATCGCAAGAGAGATAATAAAAGAAAGGATTAAGAATCCAATAAATGACACAGCTCTACTGGTTGAAATTATAAAAAGGTCTATTCCGCGTAAATTTTATCCTAAACATCATGTTGCAACTAAAACTTTTCAGGCTTTGCGGATAGCTGTTAATCAGGAACTGGTAGATTTAGAAAATGTTTTAATAAAAGCTTGCAGCTTTCTGAATATCGGAGGAAGAATATGTGTTATCAGTTTTCATTCATTAGAAGATAGAATAGTAAAAAAAACTTTTAGGTGGCTTCAAGGTGAATGCATATGTCCTCCCCGAATGCCGGTTTGCGGCTGTAATCCAAATAAAGCTTTAAAAATTTTGACATCAAAGGTACTGATTCCTTCGGAAAAAGAAATAGACGAAAATCCGCGATCAAGAAGTGCCAGATTAAGAGTTGGAGAAAAGATCGGAGATTGAAGAATGAAACCTATTTATCAAAAAAAATTTATGCAGGCTTACGCGGCTGAAAAAAATGCGATTTCTTTTCAATCGATGTTTTTTTATCTGATTATAATTTTGACATCTCTGGCAATTATTTTATCTTATGTTGGACTTAAGGTTAAGCTAACTCATCTTGGATTTGAAATTGAATCTATGGAAAAAATTGAAAAAGAATATATTAAAAAAAATCAGCAGCTAAAACTAAAACGCGAAATGCTTCTTTCACTGGAAAGAATTGAAAAAGTCGCAAAAGATAATCTGGGAATGCAGGTACCAGACAAGGTAAAAATAATACCGGTCAAAAAAGAATAGGTACTGTCTAAAATAATTATAATATTAGCAATAACAGTTACGGAGATTTTCAGGTGAAAAAATTTAAATTTAGAATAAAAATAATATTCAGCGGAATATTCATATTCTTTTTTGTGATTTTTTATAAATTAATAGTTATACAAGTTATTAACCACATAGAACCGCGGGAAGTGCACAAAACTCTGGAACCCAAAAGAGGAAGAATTCTGGATAGAAATTGTCAGGAACTGGCTATAATGATTGATACTGATTCTCTTTATTGTGTAAAAGGGATACCTTCACCTTATAAAACATCAATTAAGTTGTCTAAGATACTTAATATAGATTTTAAAAAAATAAATAAAAAATTGCGTTCAGGAAAAGAGTTTACAAAAAAAAAAAAAAAAATTACTTATGAACAGAGTAAAGCTATTGAAAAATTAAATGATCCATTTCTTGGATTTATTAAGGAATCTAAACGGATTTATCCAAACATGGAATTAGCTTCCAATATTATCGGGTTTAGTGATATTGATAATAACGGACTGGAGGGTATAGAATTTTACTATGATTCCTTTCTTATGGGAAAATCGGGATTACTAACAACTGAAAGAGATGCAAGGGGAAGGATTATCACTTCAAAGAACCGCGGTGTTGTCCCTGTTAAAAACGGATCCGACCTGGTACTGACAATAGATAAGGTTATTCAGCATATTGCAGAACAGGAATTAAAAAGAGCCGCCAGGGAGTATAATTCTGGCGGAGGTTCGGCAATTGTGATAGATCCTTACAGCGGTGAGATTCTGGCGATGGCGAATTTTCCGTCTTATGATCCGAATGAATTTAATCGATACGGTGCTTTGAAAAGACGCAATAGAGCTATTACAGATACATTCGAACCGGGATCAACCATGAAAATTTTTACTGCAATCGCCGGCCTCGAAGAAAGTGTTGTAAAACGCAATGAAATATTTAACTGTAAAAAAGGGAGCCTGGTTGTAGGGGGACATGTTGTTCATGACAGCAAGGAGCATGATTATTTAACTTTCCAGGGGGTGCTTGAAAAATCCAGCAATATAGGTGTAGTACGCGTTTCTATGCGTCTGGGTAAACAGCGTATATATGATTATTTTAAAAAATTCGGATTTGGAGAAAAAACAGGAATTGATTTATTGGGAGAAGTCAGGGGGAAGCTCACTCCACCTTCTAATTGGTCAGGTACTTCAATTACAGCAATTCCTATTGGACAGGAAGTAGGTGTTACTGCAATTCAACTTGCAAGAGCTATTGCTATAGTAGCCAACGGCGGGTATAAAGTAAAACCAATCCTGATTAAAAAAATTATCTCTTCAGAAGGTAAAACCATAAAAGAATCTCTTCCTGAAATAGGTGAAAAAATAATTTCGGATGCCACTTTAAAGGAAATGCAGATAATTCTTGAAAGTGTTGTGGAAGAGGGCACAGGAGGAAGAAGCAAAACAGAAGATTATACTGTTGCCGCAAAAACCGGAACCGCGCAAAAATTTGTACCCGGTAAAGGAGGGTATTCTTCGGGAGAAACAGTTCTTTCCTTTATAGGTTTTGCTCCCACTTCCAAACCCAGGCTTGGTATTGTAGTAATTCTTGACTGTCATGAAACTTCAGGATGGGCAGAAGGAATACTCGGACCGGTTTTTAAAAATATTGCACAACGCAGTTTGCATTATTTAAATGTGGTTCCTGACAAACCAATCATTGCAAAAAAAAGTATAGATGAAGCTGTTTTGGCTTCCTCTTCTTTAGAAAAGAACCGAAAAGTTACAATGGCTTATAAATATCCGGGAAAAATTATGCCGTCATTAACCGGTATGAGTATTAAAAAAACACTGGATATATTAAGTAATATGGCAATAGATATAAAAATCATCGGAGAAGGTGTAGTTATAAAACAGGATCCGCCGCCGGGAAGTCAAATAGAAAAAGGCGGATCATGTATAATTTATTTTGCCAAAAAATAGTAATGGAGCAAAGACATATGGAACAGGTATCTTTAAAATGGCTGGAAAAAGTCTTAAAAACCAGAGCCCTGGGTAATACTGATAACAATATTATTAATGATATTTCCACTGATACCCGAACCATAAAAAAAGGGAATCTTTTTATTGCTTTAAAAGGTGAAAATTTTAACGGGAATGATTTTATAAGTGAGGCTTTAAAAAAGGGGGCAATTGGCGCAGTAATACAAAAAGATGAAAGGATAAAAAATAAAAAATTTAATGATTTTTTTTTATTAGAAACAGAAGATACTTTATCTGCTCTTCACAAAATAGCAAAAGCATACAGACGGGAACATGCGCTTACTATGGTGAATATAACAGGAAGTAACGGGAAAACAACAACAAAGGAAATGACTTATTCTGTTCTATCCACAGCTTTTAAAACTTATAAGACTAACGCGAATTTCAACAATGAAATCGGGGTGCCAAAAGCAGTGCTTTCACTTGATAATACTTTTGATGCGGCTGTACTGGAACTGGGGATGACACATAAAGGAGACATACATAAACTTATAAAAATAACTTCCCCGCGTATTCGTATTCTGACAAATATCGGACCTGCGCATCTTAAAAATTTTTCTTCGCTTGTTGATATTGCCAGAGCAAAAGCTGAAATATTTGACTGTTATAAACAAAAAGATATTGCTGTATTTAATATAGATGATTCTCTCGTTAAAAAAATGAGCTCGGGCTTTCCCGGGGAAAAAATAACTTTTGGTCTTTGCCCTGAAGCTATAATTCGTGCGCAGGAGATTGAGAATAATGGGTTTACACTGGTTATTA
>JACQWU010000006.1 GCA_016209155.1 Candidatus Desantisiibacteriota bacterium
CAAAAGCAAGTATTATGTATTATATCATAGACCTATATTAAGTCAAGTAATATTTTTATATAATTTTATTGTGATGTATAAAAATGTTATTTTATGAGCTTTTCGTGGTAGGCTTAATTATTTCGAAGTGATATTTTGTTGACCATAATGATATTCTATGAAAATCCATGTTAAAACACGACATTATTCCGGAAAAACTCTTAAAACTTATGCTTTATGGTCCCGACAATTCCAGAAGTTCTTTAAAAATAAACCACCTCATGAGTTATCTTCAACTTATGTGAAAGCATACCTTACCTATCTTGCTGTAAACTGCCATGTCGCTGCCTCGACTCAGAATCAAGCTTTCAATGCTTTGCTATTCCTTTTTCGACATGCTCTCAAAAAAGATTTCGGCGATTACCGTGATGTACCTCGGGTTACATCCCACACCTTCCGGCACAGTTTTGCCACTCATCTTTTGCAGGCAAATTACGATATCCGGACGATTCAGGAGCTTCTCGGTCATAGTGATATAAAGACCACGATGATCTATACTCACTGCGTACCGAGCAAGACAATAAAAGAGATCAAAAGTCCGTTGGATTTTTAATGAAACTTCATAACATTAATCAATTCATTATTTAAGTAATAATAAATTTAAAGATAAAAAAACATTGATTTTTTATTAATCTTATTGTATAATTTCAATGTAATTTGATTAATAAGGATTTGATTATGATTAATAGAGAAATTTTAAGCAAAATTTTACCATGGTTAGGTAAAGAGAAAATTTTAATATTAAAGGGCGCCAGGCAGGTTGGTAAAACAACGATTTTAAATAAAATAAAAGAAGAAGTTATTAAAAAAAATCCGGATGCGATTGTAGTTTATTTATCAGCCGATGATATTGAAAATCAGCCGGTATTTTCTTCTTCTTTAAGTTTGGAGTTATATCTAAAACAGCTTTATAAGTTTCCTGAAAAATATATTTATTTATTGATAGATGAATTTCAGTATATCAATCAAGCAGGTTTGTTTTTAAAAAATGTTTTTGATAAATATAAAACCAATATGCAGTTAATTGTTAGTGGTTCAAGTTCACTTGAAATAACAAAAAATATAGAATTTTTGACCGGACGAGCGATAGATTTTAAAATTGAAAGAGTTAGTTTTAAAGAATTTTTTGATTATATTAATAATACAAAAACAGAACGTATACCTATTGATAATTATCAAAAAATAGAATTATTTTGTAAAACTTTTTTTTTAAAAATAGAACCATTGTTTAAGGAATATTTAATATATGGGGGATATCCGGAAGTATTAATTACTGAGGGGATAGAAAATAAAAAGATCATATTAAGCTCTATTATTAAAACGTATATAGAAAAAGATATTGTGAATTTTTTAAAGATAGAAAATGTATCCGGATTCAATAATTTAGTTAAAGCATTAGCATCTCAGATTGGTAATCTGGTTAATATTAGTGAGTTATCAAATACTGTAAAAGTATCAATAAATACATTAAATAAATATTTGGATATTTTAACTGGTACATATATTTTTAATTTTGTTACTCCTTATACTCACAATATAAGGAACGAAATAAGTAAAATGCCAAAAGTTTATGTTTTGGATTCAGGAATTAGAAATTATTTATTACGAATTTTTGAATTTGTGGATTTTTCTTATGGCAGTGTCATCGAAAATTTTGTATACTTAACCATGCTATCTCAATATGAAAAAGAATACATACATTTTTATCGAACAATTTCAGGTTCAGAAATTGATTTTGTTATTGAAGAGGAAAATAATAGGATTATACTTTGTGAGGTAAAATATGTTTCCCGTGCGAATACTCCACTGGCAATTAGAAATTTATCTAAAAAATATCCTGAAAAGATATACAAAGAAATAATTATTACAAAAGATTTAATGAAAAAAGATGAAAATGTTTATTTTATTCCGGCATTAATATTACCATTTGTTAAGCTTTAAGGTGGATTTAGAGGTACAGACTATTAAAATTATTTTTCAAATGAAAGAGAGGATTTATGAAGCGCGAGAATATAAGAAATATTGCAATTATTGCCCATGTTGACCATGGCAAAACAACCCTGGTCGATTGGATGCTGAAACAGGCAGGGATATTCCGTTTAAATGAAAAAGTTCAGGAGAGAGTTATGGACAGTAATGATCTTGAACGGGAGAGAGGAATTACAATAATGGCAAAAAATACTGCCATTCAATATAACGATGTAAAAATAAATATCGTTGATACTCCTGGACATTCGGATTTTGGCGGTGAAGTTGAAAGAACATTGAAAATGGTTGATGGAGTGCTGCTTCTCGTGGATGCATCTGAAGGGCCTCTTCCTCAGACAAGATTTGTTTTAAAAAAGGCTCTGGAATTGAAGTTACAGCCTATCCTTGTTATAAACAAAATTGACAGACCTGATGCAAGAATAAAAGATGTTGTAAATGAAGTTTATGATCTTTTTATTGATCTTGATGCAACGGATGAACAGCTTGAATTTCCGATTATTTATACAATAGCTAAAAAAGGAATTGCTAAATTAAATATGGATGAAGAGTCTAAAGATTTAAAACCACTTTTTGACCTCATTTTAAGCACAATTCCTGCGCCTCTTGGAGATATTGACGGAATACTGCAGATTCTGGTTACGAATATTGATTATAGTGATTATGTGGGCAGGCTCGCTATTGGCAGAATTTTTTCCGGTAAAGTAAAAATCGGCGATCAGGTTACAATGATACATGGCGAAGATAAAGTTGCAAGAACAAAAATAACTTCAATGTTTGTGTTTCAGGGATTAGAAAGAATAGATATTAAAGAGGCTTCAATGGGAGATATTATTGCGCTTTCCGGTATAGAAGGAATAAATATCGGAGATACTATCACAAGTCCTGATACGCCAAAACCTCTGCCGAGAATAGTGGTTGATGAACCGACAATATCGATGGTATTTTCTGTAAATACATCTCCTTTTTCAGGAAGAGAAGGTAAATATGTGACATCAAGAAATATAAGAGACCGCCTTGAAAAGGAACTCCTTTATAATGTTGCCATAAAAGTGGATTTTGAAAAGACAGAATCATTTAAAGTTATGGGACGAGGTGAGCTTCAGCTTGCTATTATCATAGAGATGATGAGAAGAGAAGGATATGAGCTTTCAGTATCAATGCCTGAGACAATAACTAAAAAAATTGATGGTGTTGTGCATGAACCTATGGAGCTTCTTGTGATTGATATTCCTGAGGAGTTCATCGGGGTTGTAACTCAGCAGGTCGGGATGAAAAAGGGAAAGATGACGAAAATGCTTAATAACGGTCATGGCAGAGTAAGACTTGAATTTAGAATCCCTTCCAGAGGGTTAATCGGATTCAGATCTCAGTTTTTGACCGATACAAAAGGGACAGGACTTTTAAATCATATATTTGACGGATATGAGAAATGGCATGGACCGATGACAAAAAGACAAACCGGAGCGCTTGTTTCCGACCGTTCAGGAAGTTCAACTCCTTTCGCAATTTTTCACCTTCAGCCAAGAGGTATAATTTTCATCAGCGAAAATACCGAGGTTTATGAAGGAATGATAGTAGGGGAGAATTCAAGAGATAATGATATGGATGTTAACATTACCAAAGGCAAAAAGCTTACAAATATGCGTGCCGCTACAGCGGATGATGCTCTTCAGCTTATACCGCCTAAAATATTAAATCTTGACCAGGCTATTGAATTTATCAAGGAAGATGAATTGGTTGAAGTAACTCCAAAGTCCATAAGAATGAGAAAAAGAGTCCTCGAATGCGGTAAAAGACCAAAAAGAGAAAAGGAAGAATGATGAGTGATGAGCAATGGGCAATGGGCAATGAGTGATGAGCAATGAGTGATGAGTGTTTTAACTCGTTGCTCATTACTCATTGCTTTTTTCATAAGGAGAAAATTATGGAAAAATATAATATTTCCGAAAATCCTGAGGCAAACAGACTTATTAATAATGTTGCGGAAGAGCTTAGAGTTTTTTCAGATGGATTGATTGGCCGTATCAATAAGCTTACAAGTATTGGGATAGCTCTTTCATCGGAAAAACATGTTCCAAGACTTCTTGAGATGATAGTCAATTTTGCCCGTGAATTTACAAATGCTGAAGGAGGTACACTATATACAGTTTCTTCTGACCGGAAATCACTCACATTTGAGATTTTGCAAAATACCAAATTAAACGTTCATATGGGAGGAACAGCCGGAGAGATAACATGGCCTCCTGTACAGCTTTACGAAAAAGACAGCAAAGAGAATTTTCATAATGTTTCCGCGTATGTGGCTTTGACAGGAAAAACAGTTAATATCCCTGATGTGTATGATGTTAAAGGATATGATTTTTCTGGTACGCGAATGTTTGATGAAAAAAACAGCTACCGTTCAAAATCTATGCTTGTAGTACCTTTAAAAGACCACGAGAATGAAATTATCGGTGTGCTTCAGCTTTTAAATGCAAAGAGTTTTGTCGATGAAAGAATAGTTAAATTTTCTCCGGAAGCAGAGACGATTATTCTGTCTCTTGCTTCGCAGGCCGCTGTAACGCTTACTCAAAATGAATTAATTCATGATCTGGAAAAATTATTTGCATCAGTAATAAGGACAATAGCAAAAGCAATAGATGAAAAATCTCCGTATACAGCAGGGCATATAAAAAGAGTTACTTCGATTGCAATGACGATTGCAAATAAAATAAATGAAAAAACAACTGGACCTTTTGCGAATATTAAATTATCTGATGATGAATTAAAAGAATTGCAAACTGCCGCATGGATGCATGATATGGGGAAGATTACCACTCCTGAACATATTATAGACAAAGCGACAAAACTTGAGAAAGTATATGATAGATCATGCGAAATACGGGTGCGTTTTGAAGTGCTGAGGAATATGGAACATCTTAAATTTTTAAATGATAAATTATCTTTGCTGGAAAAATACAAACTTAATGATATTCCTGCATGTGAAGCAGTATATAAAGAAAAAATAAATAAAATAAATGATGATTTGGAATTTATCCTTAGGACTAATGTAGGCGGGGAATTTTTAAGTCCCGAGAAAGAAGAAAGATTAAGAAACATCGCAAAAATAAAATGGATATGTAATGGTGAAGAGAAAACTATTCTTACGTATGAAGAATTATACAATTTATCTATATCGCGCGGAACATTGACAAAGGAGGAAAAAGAAAAAATGCAGGATCATGTCCGCGTAACAGAAGTTATGCTGAATGAACTCCCGTTCCCGTCTAAACTTAAGAATGTCCCAAAAATTGCCAGTGCTGATCATGCAACACTTACAGGGACAGGCTACCATAAACATTTAAAAGCCGAGGAAATTCCTCTCCAGGCAAGGATACTCGCTCTCGCTGATATTTTCGAAGCCCTTTCTTCACGCGACCGTCCCTATAAAAAAGGAAAAACAATAAGCGAAGTAAAAAAAATTCTGGAATTTATGGTAAAAGATAAACACATAGACAAAGACCTTTATGATTTGTTTATAAATGATGAGATATTTAAGGAATATGTTAAAGCCGAGTTTTTACCGGAACAGATAGATGTGCCTATTTAAATCAAAGAAATTGGAGTGAATTTTGTGCAGTTTCCAGGCTTTTTTACAGGTAAATATAATAATTTAGAAGTACCTAAAATTCCACCTGATTGGCGTATATTAATAACAGGTATTACATCAATCCACGGCTGGCCGATTTATAATAGATTGAAACAGCTTGTTCCCCAAAAGCAGCTTTTGGCAGTTCGTTCTCCTAAAATGGATATTCCCCGCGGGGAAAATATTCATCCCCTTTGTATTACCGATAATTTTGAGTTTAAGAAAATTAAGAATTCATTTAATCCAACTCATATTATTCATGGTGCCGGAGTTTGCGATTTAGATGCCTGCGAAGATCGTCCGGAATGGGCGCAGTCGATTAATAAAGGCGGCGCGCGTAATATTGTGGATGTTTTTGGAGCATCCGCATATATTATGTTTTTAAGTTCCGATTTGGTTTTTTCAGGAACAAATCCGCCTCAAAATGGTTATTCAGAAAACCATAAGGCGGATCCTGTGAGTGTAGTTGGAAAAACATTGTTTCAAGCTGAGCAGGAGATTACAAATGCTGAG
>JACQWU010000200.1 GCA_016209155.1 Candidatus Desantisiibacteriota bacterium
CATTCTATCCATAATGGGATAGACAGTAAAATGTGGAACAGGCAGATAAATATAAACGCTAAAATGGATGTGATTACCAAACTTTGCTCAAGCTGCCATTTAAAAAATAGAGTTGGAGAAAAAAAATTAGTGGGTGAGCTTACACATCCGACTGATAAAACAATCATGGCTGTGGATAGAATACCGGGTATGGATTTATTGCCGACTTTCAATTTTGATGGTGAAAAGATTAATAAAGGGAAGGTTTATTGCAATACCTGTCATGATCTGCATCGCTGGGATCCTTCAAAAAAGGAAGAAGGTCCCGGTAGAAATGTTGAAGGTGACGGCTCAAACAGTTTCTTAAGAGTAAACAATACAAAATCAGAGTTATGTCAGGAATGTCATGCTAAAAAGAAATTTGCAGCAGGAACCAAGCATGATATGAAAGTTGCAGCTCCAAAATCTACAAATGCTATGGGGCAGGATGTGGAAAGAAGCGGAATATGCGGAGCATGCCATGTGCCTCATAATGCATCTGATTATAGATTATGGGCACGAGTTCCATATGTAGGGGAAGATATCGGTACGGTTCTATGTTTAAGTTGTCATAGCAAAAATAATGTCGGAGAAAAGAAACTGGTTGGCCAGTTTTCCCATCCTGTAAATGTGGTAGTAAATGAAAATCCAAAAGTAGACGGCAAAACAAAATTACCTCTTTATACAGATAAAGGAATAGTAATGCCTTCTACCGGAAAAATAATTTGCATGACATGTCATGATGTTCATAAATGGGATCCTGTATCAGATGATTTTGGAGATGGAACATTGATTGAAGGAAATGGTTCAAATAGTTTCCTTAGAAAAGTAAATGATAATAAAGGAGAATTATGCACTGATTGTCATGACAGCAAAAAATTTGTTATTGGAACAGACCATGATATGTCCGTAACAGGGATAAATGAAAAAAATTATTTAGGGCAGCCCGTGTCATTGTCAGGGGCGTGCGGCGCATGTCATTCTGTTCATAATGCATATATTCAGCTTAAATTATGGGGACGTATTCCCGGAAAAAATCCTGATGACCGGCAAATGGATTTAATGGCTACTTTTTGCTATAGTTGTCATCAATCAAAAAGTATAGGTGAAGCAAAAGTACCGGAAACCCTTTTCCATCCTCCAAAAATTCTTGTAAGTACTGTTGGCCGCGGTTCAAAAGGTAAAGGCAGCTATTGGCCGGTATATAATGAAGCAGGAGATATTGTCGGGACTGGAATGATTACATGTCCGACCTGTCACAATGTACATAAGTGGCAGCCGGATTCAGATAAGCAGGGAATAAATAAAAATATTGAAGGTGATGCAATTAATAGTTTCCTGCGTAATAAAGGTGCATCGTTCAGTTTATGTACTGATTGCCATGAAACAGATGCAATTATGAGATACAAGTACTACCATATAGAAAGAAATAGGAAAGAACATCGCGGAACTGTGCATTAGACTATAATCTAATTTGAGTGTTTAAGTATTAAGAATTATATGGTAAAATTCCTGAAAAAGGAGCGGAATAAAATGTTATATAGAAAAAAAATTATGGTATATACTGCATTTTTATTCCTGTTTATTATTATCTTTTCTTCATTTGCAGAATGTGCTGAAACAATTGAAGGTGAAGTTTTATGGATGGAAGAGAATTTTGTATTTATAAATCTGGGGGCAAAACATAAAGTGCATAAGAATATGGTTCTGGATGTTTATGATAATAAAAATAAAATTATAGGAGTTGTTGAGGTTGCGACAGTTATTGAGGAATCATTGTCAATGGCAAGAGCCTATATGCAGATGATAAAAATAAAAAAAGGTTATATAGTAAGACCTCAGAGCGAGCGCAGCAAAAAGAAAGCGGTGGATATTCCCCTGTCAGAAATAGCTATAAAAGTTAAAAAGGCGGATCTTATTAAAACTTTTTCCTCTTTTATAAATGAAGTCGGTACAGAAAAAGAAGAAATTAAAATAGAGGATTATCAGCAAAAAATGATGGAAGAATTATTCTTGCGTGCAATTGATACTTTAAAAATAAAAATTCCAAATATGCAAAAGGATGAAAATAAACCCCTGTTTTTAAATTTATTTAAATCTAAAGAATTTATTAATATTACATCAAAGGAATTAATTTTTAATGGACAGACTTATAATATTTTTTATCATGCAGAAGTAAATATTTCACAGTTAATTGAAAAATTGAAGGAGAATGGATATGTTTTGAGAGCTAAACGAATAATCATAGACATCCCGGGTTTAAATCAATTTGAAACCAGAGACATAGTTAAAGAAATATCAAAACAATCACTATTTTTGGGGGAGGAAATTATAGATAATCAAAGTCCTATTCCTTGTGTTGTATATACCACTCCTAAATTATTCGCTGATGAGATAACAAAAATAGATTACGGGAAATATATTCTCACAATAAAGCAAATCAGAGAAGATACTATTTATATATCACCTGAGAAAGTTGATAAACCGGTAAAAGGTTAAAAAGGTAATAAATGTTTAATAATTATAAAAAAGAATTACTAATAATATTATATATTTTTATTTTAAATACAGCCATAGGTGCAACAATTTTGAAATTAGAGGATTGGCATGATAGTAATCTCGGGCAAAAAAATAATGTATTGGTAAATACTTTAGGAGAGATGGGACTTGGAATTACAAATATACCTGAAGCAGTAAATATACGTGCATCATGCGGAGGTTGTCATGTTGAAGAGGCAAAAATTCCTGAAAAAGAATCGATACGCAAACAACGTACTATTTTAGTTCCTGCGGATAAAACTCTGGCAACAAATATTCTGGTGAGGAAAAATGGCGGAAAATTAGAATTTATTACAAGTGAATATGCTAAGGATTTCAGTAATGGCCCTTATCAGGCATCTTTTGTGAATGATGGAATTACTGATTCCCGCCGTAACTCTGAATTTGGTAATCAACCAAGTTTTTGGGGATGTGATATGCTTACCAAATGGAAAGAACCCTTTCCGCAGGAATTTGATGCAGAAGTGAAAAATTTTTCCTTATATATAAACTCTGACCCGATTACATCAAAAGATATATATAATGTAACGGATGACGGCGGTGGATGGAGCTATAATAACAATAAGTTCAGCTATCTTTCACCTAATAATGTTTTAGGAGACGGGCTTTTTCCATCCTATCAGAATCCTGTTAAATTTAATGTCGAAACATGGATACAATCAAAAAATTTAGAATATACTATTAATACAAACAATCCAAAATGGGTAAGAATAGATTTTAAAAAACCAACTACAATAGCAAGTATTTTCATGACTTCAGATGATAGTGCTAATGTGCATAATATGGAAACAGATATTTTTAAATTGCAAATTATTGTTGTCACTCCAAAAGGGCAAAAAAAAGTCTATGACAATAGCCGTAATCAAATGGTGGAGGATGAATTCGCAAAAGGATATGCGGCTTACTTTGATCCGATAGAAGCTACCGGAGTAATTTTTAAATTTTATACTGAAAAATATATTGAATGGCAGCGTATTCTTATATTCAGGAAACCATGGAAAAAAGTTTTATCTGCGCGGGCAACACAAAAATTTAAAGATTATTCCCCTGAAGTATTTTATTTTACCCCTACAGAGGTTCAATATCTGAAGATATCAATAGAAAGTAATTATGGTAATCCAAAGTGGGTAGATGTGGGCGAGATGGAAGTATATAATTCATACCCCAAAAATTTAGCCTTATATGAAAACGGCGGAAGAATTTTAGATTGCAGCAGAGTAGATGATTATGTTTATGGCCCAAATCGCTTATTAGACGGAAAGCTGCTCGGAGATGATGAATATTCTATTCAAAAGAAAAACTATGTTGCTGCAGATGAATATCAGATTGTGCGGGGAAGAAAAGAAAATGAGAATGATGTAAAGATTATTCTGGATTTGGGGAAAGAAACGGTTTTCGGGCAGATTAATCATTTCAATACAGGTGATAGCGGAGCTAAAAGCGTTGTAATAGAATATAGTCTGGATAATAAAAAGTGGGAAGAACTCGGCACCTGCGAACGGCTTGATTTTGCTGAACGTGATTTGCCTAATAAAGATACGTTTGTTTTTTCTCCAACCCGGGCAAAATATATAAAGTTTAATTATAAACCAACCAGCTGGATAAAAAATAAATTAAAAATATCAGAATATGAAGTTTTTGAAGTCAGCCCGCAATATAAGAAAGAGGGTGTTTTTTTTACAAAATTATATGATTTAAAATTAGCTTCAATCTTTAGCAAATTAGTTGTTAATGCCGATGAAAAGGGGAAAATTCCTTTAAATACAGAAATTAAAGTAATGCTGACAACTGATAAAGAAGAATTATTTTCTATGGATAGGCATGTATCTACTTATGTGGTTAAACCAAATGAACCTTCTGTTTTTCCTATTTCAGAAATTCATAACGGGGACAGATTTGTTCAATTTAAAATTCTATTAAATTCTGAAGATTTTTCCGCCACTCCATTTTTAAATAATATTTCAATTGAATACAGAAGCCTTAATGATGTATTGGCGGAAGCTAAAAGCTATGAAGATAATAAGAAATTTCCCGAAGCAAGAGAAATATATGATAGAATTAAATCAAGTAAATTTAGTCCTGAATGGATTTTAAAAGCCGAGCAGGGATTAGTTCGTATAAGTGATACAATTAATGCAGATGCTCTTAAGCTTTTTGAAGATGGAAATAAATTATTTAACAATGAACAATTTGATGATGCAATAGAAATTTACCGTGAAGTTTTGCGAAAATATTCTGAAACAGGAATGAATGAGAAGGCAAAAGAAAAAATAAATGAAGCTTCTATAGGCAAGGAATTTAATATGGCGAAATCTCTTGCGGATAAAAGAAAATACTGGAAAGCCATAGAACAGTATAAGGCTATTATTGATAATTATCCAAGTACAGTTTGGGCAAAAAAATCACAGATTGAGCTGGATAATTATTTTGAAATGGAAGCAAATGATATCTATGATAATGCAAATCGTCTTTTGAAAAACAAACAGTTTGATGAAGCAAAAGTGCTTTTTGAACAAATTAAAGAAAAATATTCCGCATCTAAATGGCAGAAAAATGCTGAAGAAGGCATAAAAGAATGTATAAAGGGGAAATCCGAACTTATTTTTATGGAAGCACAGAAATTATATGACATGAAAAATTTCGAAGAAGCATTAGGAATATATAGACGGATTATTAAAGAATATCCTGAAACTGAAGCTTATAAAAAAGCAAGAGAAGAAATAATTAATACTCAAGATAAAATTATGGAAAATAAATTTAATATAGCGCTTAAGCTAAAAGAAAATAAAAAGTATAATGAAGCTGTGTCAGCATTTGAATATATAGTTAAAGAGGGTGTAATCCCCAAATGGGTAGAAAAATCAAAAGCTGAAATAAAAAATTGCGAAAAAATTGTGCATGATATTCTGGTTCAGGAAGCAAAAAATTTATATGATCAGGGATTGGCACTGCTTAAAAAGGAACAAGAAGATAAAGCATATGATATTTTTGAAAAAATTATTAAAGATTATAAAAATACAGGGTGGGATAATGAATCGCAAAAAATATTAGATACTATCAGGTCAAAGAGAATCTATGAAGAAATAGAAAAGGAAATTAAGGAAAGAAATTACTATGAAGTACTTGTTAAATTAGATGAATTAAAGAAAATAGAACTGGCAAAAGAATTAGTAGATAAAACAACCAGCACATTAAACAAGGATGTGGAAAAAATTTATGAGGCAGGTAAACGTTATGCGCGCGATAAGGAATATAAAAAAGCCTATCTGGTATATTATTATATAAAAGTAAATTTTACCAATACAGAATGGACAGACCGCATAGCTGATCGTTTAAAATTAGTCGAAGAAAAATTAAAAGAATGAAATTTTCTTGAAAAATAAAAAAAAGTGGATATAATAAAAATTTAAATATAATTTATTTTAATAAACAGGAGGTTTTAAGGGAAATGTCTGAAGGTATTGTAAAATGGTTTAATTCAAGAAAAGGGTATGGATTTATTGAAAATGAAAATGGTCAGGATATTTTTGTTCATTACAGAGCTATTGAAGGTGATGACTTTAAATATTTACTGCCAGGTGAAAAAGTAAAATTTGAGATTGAAAATAGCAACCAGGGTCTTAAGGCAAAAAATGTGATAAAAGTTATTGCTTAAGAGTTTTTTGCGGATTTTATCAACAGCAAAATTGAACACATACTTATAAATACACTTACAGCAAAAGTTTTGTATATTCCCATAATGGGGATCAATATTAAATTTGTTATAAAAGTCCCAAGGCAGGCGCCTAAAAGATCTACTCCGTAAATTATACCGGCAGTCTGCCCTATTTCGCTTTTATTCATATAGGATTTTACTGCAAAAGGAAATTGATAACCACCAAGAAAGCCCGCTCCTATTGTAAAAACAGGGAATAAAATATCTATAATAAAATAAGGAAGGACAGTCTGTTTTAACATAATAAATATTAATATCAGTATAATAGGGTATGATAGAATGAAGTATTCTATTTGAATTAATTTTAAGAAAGCATCTATCTCATACTTTAATGCTTTCCTGGCAAAATATGTTCCGAGTGCAAGCCCAAGCATAAAAGATGTAATAATAATACCCATCTTGTAATAAACATAACCATATAAAGATTGAAATACCAAAAGAATTACTATCTCAAATAATATTTCAGAAAAACCATTAGCCATTACAACCGTAAGGACAGCATTATTATATCGTGAAGCAGGATTTGCTGATATTAAATATATTAAAGCAAAGAGCAAAAAAATTAATGCTAAAATCCACCAGAATCTAACAAATAGAATATTTTTAAAAATATTAGTATATTCAGGATTTAAAAGCGAATTCCACCATACTAAATTATAATAATAACAGGTGGGATTAAAATCGCTATTGATTTTTTTTTCACGAGCTTGATTAATAATTCGAATAAGATAATTTGTTCGTTCTTTTGACATGTATGCTTTAAGGTAATATCCCCGTATATATTCAGTTTTTATCTCACGTTTTTTTAATCGATCCATTAGCATATCAACATCTATTTGTATAATGTTTTTTTCATTTATGCCCAGCATAAAATTTGACCCCAGTCCCGGAATTATTTTAACCTGAGGAAAAACCTCTTTTAGAGTGCTATTAATCGAGGATAGATATTCCTGCTGTTCATTTGATATATAATTTTCAACAGATCCTATTTTAATAGATAGTATTCCTCCTTTATTTAAAATGCTTCTTGCTTCAAGGAAAAATTCTATTGTAAAAAAACGGTTTAATTGCGCGGTAAGAGGATTCCCGATATTAATAATAATCATATCGAATTTTTCTTTTGCGGTTTTAATATAATGTCTGCCATCCATATTTAAGATTTGTAATTTTTGTGTGTTTTTAATCCGATTGAGTTCTTCGGGAAGATATTTTTCGGCCATTTGAATAATAAGAGGATCAATCTCTGCATAAGTAATTTTTTTAATAGAATGCTTCATCATCTCTTTTAAAACTCCTGAAAATCCTCCTCCAATAAGCAATACTTTTTGAGGATCAGGGTGAGACAGCATGGATATGTGCGCTGTTTCCTCTGCAGGCATAGGATCCGGAACGGTAAATAGATAAATCCCATTTTCGAAGAAAATTATTTGGTTATTATTTTTCACAACAGAGATGTTCCCATAAATAGAGTTTTTAGATTCAACCAAATCATAATCTTTCCAAAGCAGGTTAAGCGAAACTTGAGAAAGATTTTTTTTCGAAGGTAATGAAACGATGAAAAAAAGCATTATCCCTGTAAATATGGATATTGCAGTAAGAATTTTTCCGGAAAAAGAAGAAAAAATTTTCCCCCTGGAAAAATAGAATATCAGGAAAAAGGATGTTATTAAATTTATGCTTCCCAAAATATAGGATATTGTGAATGAGTTAAGAAATTTTATTAATATGAAATTATATATTGTACCGCCTGCTATTGCTCCCAACGATTCACTTAAATATATCGTACTTATAGTTATACTATTATCTTTATGTTCTTTTTTATCGTAAATTCGGGCTGAAAGACTGAACATAAATCCAAGCACAAGGCAAAGCGGAAGAAGTAAAAAAAATGAAGAGGAAATCATCGAAGTGAGCTTAATAATTTCTGCTTCTGGAACACGGAGTAAAAATTTCAGGACTCTTACAAGGAATATTTCAGCGGGCAATAAAATTATAAGACTTAGCTGGCATAAAACAAGATAAATATGCGTGTATCTGCTATTTTGTGTAAGCGCACCCAGTCCCCAACTACCGACAGCAGTCCAGAACATCCAGAAAAAAAGAACAATTCCGAGAGAAAGCTCATTCCCGTAAAAAACCATCATGAATTCCCTAAGAAGCAAAACCTGGGATATAAGACTTGTAAATCCTATTAAGAAAAATGATAGGAATATAGATTTTTTCACTAAAATCCTTTTGTATGATTAAAACAAAGTCATTTGATCATTTTTTTTAATTCTTTTTATTTTTTTTTCTTCTGAACATAATTTTTTTAATTCTTCGGAAATATCATCTGCAAAGTGGGAAATAGATTTTTTTTTTTTTTTTTTTAAAAGAAATAAATAAATTATATAAACAAGCAGGAATAGCCCGCGTCATACCCACATAAAACAGCCTTCTTTCCTCTTCCAATTCATTTTCTTCATTTTCTTTAAGATATGGGATTATTCCTTCTTCGCATCCTGCGATAAACACAACAGGGAATTCCAAACCTTTTGCTCCATGCAAAGTAATGAGTGTAACTTTTTCTGCCATTTTTTCATAAGTATCCTCTTCTATATCTTCCGCATCCTTATAAATATCAATTTTGAATAGAAGATTTACAACCTCATCAACCAAAGAAGAAGAAAGAGAAGGAAATAGATCTTTTGTTATTTCCGTATAGTTTAGTTTTTTATAAGCTTCAGATATTAAATTTATTTGTCCGGTAAGTTGAAAACCCATGTCTTTTAGCTCAATTTCTGCGGCAAAGTCGTAGGAATTTTGGATTATTCTTAGTAAATATTGCGCTCTTTTTTCCTGCAAACTTTTTTTTTCACTTTTTGTCATTACTCTTTGATAAGGGATTCCATGTCTTTGAAATACTTCTTCAAAAATATTCCCCTCTGCCTGTAAACGATAGAGAATTGCAAAATCAGCAAAACTTTTATTCTCGCATCTTTCATTATTAGACCATCCGCTGTCATGGCTGAAAAAGCTTGCGCCTCCAATCATCTGCTCAATTCGTTTTGCAATCATTTCCGCTTCCTGTTTTTCGGATGTGAAATTCATAATTTCAATATTTACCCCTTTATCCAATTCAGTATGAATATTTTTTTTAATCCGCAGGCGGCTTTTTTCTATTACTTCGCAGGATGCTTTAAGAATTGTGCCGCTGGAGCGGTAGTTTGTTTCGAGGTATGCTTCTCTATATGTAGGAAAATCCTTTTTAAACTGCAAAAAGATCTCAACATTAGCTCCGCGGAAAGCATAAATCGCCTGATCCGGATCCCCTATTGCTGTTATATTTTTTTCTCCCAGGGCAAGAGATTTAATCAATTTATATTGCGCGTGGTTTATATCCTGAAATTCATCTATTAAAATATGAGAAAAACGTTTTTTATATTTTAATAGCATACTACTATCTTCTAATAATTCAACTGCTTTAATAATAATATCATCAAAATCCATGGCATGTGATTTTTTTAAATATTCTTCGTAGCAATTATATATTTCCATGAACAACGGATCAGGCTTATTGGTTTCTTCTATTTGATTTTTCATTAAAGATATTTCTTTTTGCAGATTACGAATGTTGATGTTTTTTAAACCTTTGTTTTTTACTATTTCCTTTAAGATGATTATAGAATCATTTTCTGTGTAAATACTAAATGATATATTTTTTTTCTGAAGGAATTCTGTGAGCAATAATTCCAATCCAAAAGCATGTATCGTCCCAATAAATATTCCAGTTTTCAAAAGCTTCTTTTCAAGAATATTTTCCAATCGCTTTAGCATTTCATGAGCAGCCCTGCGTGTAAAAGTAAGAGCCAAAATACTTTCAGGTAAAACATTTTGATTTTCTATTAAATAAACAATTCTATTCAAGAGAGTATGCGTTTTCCCTGTGCCGGGACCTGCTATAATTAATAGAGGTGAATCCTGATGCGTTACTGCTATTTGCTGGGCAGGATTTAATTTATCAAGATAAACCGGCATGATTTTATCCTCTTTTTATATAAGTTTTGATAACAATAAGTATATATAGATATATAAATTTGAAGGGCAAAAAATGAACAATGAATTAGAAAATTTATATTTATATTATAGGATGGGAATAAAGAAATAGTCAATTTAATTTTTTTAACCAATAGACAAAAGATATTTATTGTCATAAACTCCGTTAAAAAGATCAGCAAACCATTGAGCAAAATATTTTCGAGTATTTTCTTATCTCCAAAATAATGAGCTGTTTCTTCAAAATCAGACATTTCAGTATAAACTTTATTCGCAATTTCATCTTTTTTAGAAACCGAGGACCCCTCCATGAATGGGCGGGGTCATATATCGGTTTCCGGATAAATTGGTTAACAACAACCGCAAAAATCCTTACATGCTTTAGCCAGCGCTTTTAAAGATTCAGCTTTGCCTGCATCCTTAGGGCTGATTTCAACTATTAAGCCGGTTTCAGTTTCCTTAATCTTGAAATTGAATTGATCGCAAATAGATTTGCTGTCATTCCCGCAAAATATACTCATTTGACTCACCTCCTTTCATTGTGTTAGAATTCCACAACATTCGAACTATATATGCTAAAAAATAGGCTGGTTAAACTATGTGTCCCCAACCTATTTAGATGTTTATATAATAATAGAACTATCGAACAATACGGGTAAAAAATTTTTACTCTAAAAAATCTTTTAGATATTTAACAGTTTCTTCGTTAATTTTACATCGAAATGTTTGTCCATCTCTTTCACAAATAATCAAACCGGCATTTTGTAATTCTTTAAAATGATGTGAAATCGTAGAGCGCGAAAGATCCATACAATCACATACCTTACTAAAAGCTTTTTCCAGCGCGCCAAAGCCGGGACAGCAAAATTTGCTGCTGTTTTCAATATTAAACTCTGCTTTGCCGCTGCCTTTTTCCGCTTCCTGGCACTGCTTGTAAATAATCAGAAATATCTTTAACCGTTGATCATTAGAAAGCGCTTTAAATATTTTTGCATAGTTCGAATGTTTCATGATGATAGAACTATAACACAGTATTTTTTGCATGTCAAGGATTTTTTTATATAAATTTGGAAATGGGGAGATGTGCATCTCTGCTATGTATGTTGGCTCATCATCATTAAAGTACATTTATTTTTTTCAAAGAAACGGATAGTCTATATTCAAAGAGCTCGACCTCTTTAACTTGTGAAGTTGCGAGGGTAAAGTTCGTCAGTCATATATTACCTCAAAAATATTATATGATGGCTATTATGTGTCATGTTAAAATCTGAATTTCTAAATTGCTTTTTCGAGTCTTTCAGCCACCCAAACTTTGATAATCGATTGTCGTGGAACACCTAAACGTTTTGATTCTCTGTCTAGTAAATGAATCATCCACAAAGGGAAATCTACATTCACCCTTTTATGTTCCCGTTCAGGTCTTCTTGCTTTCGATATGTCAAGGTATTTGGAAATGTCTTTGCCTTCGTCAAATTTTTTTTCAATTTCATGTGCTTTCATTTTCATATATATCAATCTCCTCTTTTCTTGCTCTTCTGACTGAAATAATTCTTGTTTTTTCATTTCTATAAGTAATAATGCCTGCCCAATATTTTTCTAATATTTTACCAATAACTAAATATCTTGGTTCATCGGTAGTTTTTAGTGGAATTTCAATTATATTTGAATCATCCCACAATCTTTGAGCTTCATAAAAATCAATGCCATGTTTTTTCTTATTGTTAATACTTTTTTGAGAGTCGAATTCAAATTCCATGATATAAAAATTATACCTTTCATATACCTTTTTGTCAATATTTTTTTGCCAATGAAATATTAGGTTTAGGGGGGAATATAGGGGACGGTGGGGGATAGTGTGTGGGAAATTTCTGATAATTGAATTTTTTACTTGACATCGGCAATATTTTGTTTTATTATATGAGTGAATAATCACTCACATATAAAAAGGAGAGGACGATGCAACTGGTTATTGAGAAATCCAAAGAGAAAACTTTATTGCCGAAAATTATGAAAGCGGCAATTAAACTTTTTAATAAGAAAGGAATTACAGGTACCACTACAAAAGAAATTGCAGAGAAAGCCGGCGTTGCCGAAGGTGCGCTTTATAGGCACTTTAAAGGCAAGGATGAACTTGCATGGTATATTTTTACGGAAAATTTAAATAAATTCTCAATTAATTTGCAAAACTGTGTTGAGCATAAAAAAACCGCAAAAGATAAAATAAAAGTGCTGGTTTCAACAAGTCTTGCGTCATATGAGAAAGACAAAGAACTCTTTACATATCTTCTTATTTCAGAACACAGGGAACTAAATAAATTTCCCGAGAATTATATGCATCCCGGGCATGTAGTGTTAAAAATTATAGAAGAAGGGCAGAAAACAGGTGAACTGAAAAAAATGAATTTATATGTTGCAGGTTCAATCTTAATGGGCTCACTTATCAGATTTTGCGCGATAAGAATGTATGGGACTGTCAATGATGATTTGTGCAATTATGAAGATGAAATTTTCACAGGAATATGGAGGGCAATAAAAAATGATTAGGCGTGTAAAAATTATATTTTTAGAAATTATTTTTATTGTTTTTGTTTCAGCTTATGCAATTTCTGCAAATAATAAAAAAGGTACAGTGATTCTTCTTCACGGTATTATGAATAAGTCTTTCATGATGAATAGAATTGAAAAAGGCCTGGTAAAGGAAGGGTATAAAGTTGTTAATTGGGGGTATCCCAGCTATCAAAACACAATAGAAGAGCATGCAAAATCATTGAACAATGTGGTACGTAAAATAAAAAATAATGAATCTATTAATTTCGTTGGATTCAGTCTTGGATGCATAATTATCAGATATTATCTTACACACTATAAAGTTCCAAAGGCTAAGCGTTTTGTAATGATAGCTCCGCCGAATCATGGTTCAGAGCAGGCGGATTATCAATATAATTGGGGCAGGTTTATTCTTGGTGAAAAATCTTTTAAGCAATTACGGGCTAAAAATAGGGAGTATTACTGCAATATGGGAATCCCGTCCTGTGAAATCGGGATAATTGCAGGAGGCAAAGGAAATTCAAAAGGATATAGTAAAATTTTACCCGGTGATGATGATGGAGCAGTTTCATTGGAAAGTGCAAAGCTTGATGGTATAAAAGATTTTATTCAATTAAAACACGAGCATACAGAACTTATTTTAAGGAAAGATACGGTTGATAATGTGGTAAGTTTTATGGAAACAGGATTCTTTATTAAGAAGGAGAAATAAGATGCAAAAAATAGCTAAAAAAACAGGATCTTTGCTTTGGAGGGATAAAGGTTTTTTATCTTTAGTAATCACACAATTTTTAGGTGCTCTAAATGATAATGGTTTTAAAATATTGCTTACTCTGCTTGTTGCTGAAATAATAACAAAACCCGGAGTTGCAAGTCAATATGTATCGATAGCGAGCGCTGTTTTTGTTTTACCTTTTATTTTGTTTTCAAATTTTGCGGGATATGTGTCAGATAGGTTTAGTAAATATAATGTTGCCGTATTTGCAAAAATACTTGAAATATTTGTAATGGCGCTTGGTTTAATCGGGCTATATTATAAAAATGTGGTTTTTTTAATGATAGTTCTTTTTCTTATGGGCTTGCAGAGTACAATATTTGGTCCCGCGAAATTAGGTATACTGCCGGAGATGCTTGATAATAAGGATCTATCCAATGCAAATGGGATTATGGATTTATATACATTTACAGCTATTATCGCGGGAACTATATTGGGAGGAGTTTTGTTAAATATTACAAAACCTGATTTTTATTTAGCAGGCTGGGTATTTGTTTTAATTGCAGTCCTAGGGACCTTAAGCAGTTTTTTTATTACAAAAGTCCCGTCTGTTAATAGCGCTGAAAAGCTTGACTGGAATCCTATAAGGAGTTTTTACTCCAATATGAAAGAAATAAAAAATAACAGGGCCTTATTTCTTAGTATTTTGGGTATTGCATATTTCTGGTTCATTGCCGCTATGTTCCAGATGGATTTATTATTATATGGTAAAATTTTAATGAATGCTGATAGCATTAATATAAGTAAAATACTTGCGGTTTTGGGAATCGGGATAGGTATAGGGTCCGGTATTGCCGGAAAAATATCCGGAGAAAAGACAGAGTTGGGACTCGTGCCGCTTGGATCTCTGGGTATGGGATTATTTTCAATAGATCTTGTAACGGCATCAAATTCATTTACAAGAGTAACAATTGATCTTTTTTGTTTAGGATGCTTTGCCGGTTTTTTTGTTGTACCGCTAAATACACTGCTTCAGGAAAAAAGTCCCAAAGATAGTAAAGGAAGAATGATTGCCACTTCAAATATTTTAAGTTTTATCGGAGTATTTTTTGCATCATTTCTTATCTGGTTATTTACCGGTAAATTAGGGTTTGATCCGGCTAAGACTATCGGGATTATGTCTTTAGGAGTATTTGCGGTGACAATGTATACATTATGGATATTACCTGAGCCATTCATAAGGCTTGTTTTATGGTTTTTGACTCATACTATATATCATATTAAATCCTTTGGAAAAGAGAATGTACCGAATGAGGGTCCGGCGCTTTTAGTTGTAAATCATCTGTCATATATTGATCCGCTGCTTGTTGGAGCAACACTATCAAGAAGTGTGCGTTTTTTTATGTGGCGGCCGATTTATGAACTTAAGCAATTTAATTGGTTTTTCAGGTTGATGCATATGATACCTATTTCAGCTTCTGACAAACCTAAACAATTTATTGCCAGCATGGAAGAAGCCCGTAAGGCTTTAAAAGAAGGACATATTGTTTGTATTTTTGCGGAAGGCGCTATATCACGCGTGGCTCAAACCCTGGGCTTTCATCGTGGAATGGAGGTTGTTGCAAAAGATATGGACATACCTATAATTCCTGTAAATTTGGACAGGGTATGGGGTAGTATTTTTAGCTTTCATCAGGGAAAATTTATATGGAAAATACCAGGAAAAATCCCTTACCCTGTAACTGTATCATTTGGCAAACCATTACCTGCAATCTCAAAAGTATACGAGGTACGTCAGGCAGTTCTTGAGCTTGGAAGCGAAGCTTTTAATCACCGGTTTAAAAAATTATTGCCTTTGCACAGCAGGTTACTCCGTCAGGCAAAAGAACAATGGTTTGCCAAAGGAATGGCAGATTCATCTGGACTGGAATTAACATATGGAAAAATTATAACTGCTTCAGTATTACTTTCCAGAAAATTTACGAAATATTTTCCAGAGGAGGAACGAATCGGAGTCCTATTCCCGTCATGCGTTCATGGTGCGCTGGTTAATATCGCACTCAATATGTCAGGCAAAATTCCGGTAAATCTTAATTTTACTATGAGCCAGAATTTATTAGAAAAAGTGCTGGTAAAAGCAGGGATAAAAAAAATAATTACATCCCGTAAAGTAATTGAAGGTTTAAAGTGGGAGCATGATAAAAGGATGGTTTATCTTGAAGATATGGGTAAATCGTCAAAAATTTCTTCATTCCTTTTTTGGATTTCACTTTTTGTAATTCCTTCCGGATTAATCGAAAGAGTTTTCATAGCAAAATCGAGGGTAAAAAATAATGATATTGCAACATTAATATTTACAAGCGGAAGCACCGGTATCCCAAAAGGAGTTGTGCTGACGCATAATAATATTCATTCCAATGTGCAGGGACTGCTGGAGGTATTTCAAACAGATTCAAATGACAGCTTGATGGGGGTATTACCGTTTTTCCATTCGTTCGGTTATACAGCCACAATATGGCTTCCGCTTTTAGGAGGTTTTTCTGTTGTGTATCATAGAAGTCCGCTGGAACCGGTTATCATTCAAAAAATGATTAAACAGCATAAATGCACAATGGTACTCACTACACCTACATTTCTTCAGATGTGGATGAAAAAGTTTCAGAAGGAAGACGTGAGCACACTGCGTTTTGTAATTGCAGGTGCTGAAAAATTGCGCAGTCAAATTGCCGGAGAATATCTGGAGAAATTCGGAGTTCCTGTTCTTGAAGGATACGGCTGTACAGAGCTTTCTCCTGTAGCCTGTGTCAGTGTATTTAATGTTAAAGATAAGCATGAATATCAACTGGGTCATAAAGAAGGAAAAGTCGGACGTCCTCTTCCCGGAGTTTCTGTAAGTATAGTTGATCCTGAAACAGGGAAAGCTCTTCCCACAAATCACCCGGGACTTTTACTCGTAAAAGGACCTAATGTTATGAAGGGATATTGGGAAGATAAGGAAAAAACGGATGAAGTTATAAAAGATAACTGGTATATAACAGGAGACATAGCTTCAATAGATGAAGATGGTTTTATCCAGATAACCGACAGGCTTTCCAGATTCAGTAAAATTGGCGGTGAAATGGTTTCCCATATTATGGTGGAAGAAAAAATTTATGAAGCAGCACTTGATATTGATGCAAAATTTTTAATTGTATCGGTTCATGATGACAAAAAGGGAGAAGCGCTGGTTGTTCTCTATCATAATTATAGCGGTGATATTGAAGCATTATACGAAAAATTAGGACAATCAGATATCCCGAATTTGTGGATCCCAAATAAAAAATCATTTTTCAAAATAGATGAATGGCCGACACTCGGAACAGGAAAAGTTGATATGGCTAAAGCAAAAGAAATAGCAAAAAGTTTGGCAGGTACTGTCTAAAGTAATATATAAAAATAAACCAAAGAAAAAGAATTTTACCACAGAGGACACTCAAAAAAAACTATATGGAAAGGCTAAAGAGATGAATAAAATATTTCAAACCGCAATATCAACATTTATATTTTTTGTAAGCTGTAGTTCAATAAATTCAAATATGAAAAACAATTTAGATTCGGGGAAGAGTATACCTGTCAGTAAAGATAGATTATATACTGATATAAAAGAGATAACTTCTATTTTACCTTCAAGGAACTCTAATAATATTAAATCGATAGATCAAACCGCAGAGTATATTTATTCGCAATTTAAGTTGCAAAGCGATAATGTTGAAATACAAAGTTATAAAATAAAAGAAAAAGAATATAAAAATATAATCTGTTCATTTGGTCATCTTGATGCTGAAAGAATTGTTGTGGGTGCTCATTATGATGTTTGCGGAGATCAGCCTGGCGCTGATGATAATGCAAGCGGTGTAGCAGGTCTATTGGAGATAGCTAAATTAATTAAAGAATTAAAGCCTAAA
>JACQWU010000201.1:0-3495 GCA_016209155.1 Candidatus Desantisiibacteriota bacterium
AGCAGCATCAGCCTCACGCTGAGCCAATTTACTAATGATAGAGAATTCTTTAAGTAAAAGTTCTAGATTTTCAACATGTCTACCCTGCATAGTATCAGATTCCATAATTCGTTTTTGTAAAAATTCATTCATCTTTTGATGCATAATTTTGTCTCGGGGATCAAGGCGTGCAGGATCAAGATAATGAAGCAGGTTGGAAATTATTGAAAAAAACTGTCTATAATCATTTTTTGGTTCAATATTATTGTGCGATCCTCCATAACCAAAATCTGATATCCAAATAGTTCTGGGACTTCCCGGCACCCGTACATCGGGATCCCTTATTAGGATATTACCTTCATGTAGATCTCCATGTAATATTCCTACTGCTTTACACGCATACAATACATCAAGAATATCTTTTGCAATATTCTCAATAAAAGCCATATCCAAAAACAATTTTTGAGAATTAAGATATTCTTTCAGATTTATACCAGGGATATAATCAAATAATACATATATAAAAGTAATATTATTATGATCCTTGCTTTCTCCATGTGAATGGTACTGAACCACATGATCAATCCCTCTAAGTTGAGCAACTTTTTCAAGTTCTTTTTCCCAACCAGGTTTAAGTTTGTCTTTAGGAATAATCTTACACGCAAAGATATCCGGAGGATTCTTCCTTTCAGTCTTGTAAACTTTCCCTATTTTGCCTTCACCTACATATTTTTTAATAATATAGTCTGCAACTGGTTTAATTCCAACATATTGATCTTTTGTTTTTTTTACATCTTTCATTGCTAAGTATTCTCCTGATAGTATCCTAATCTTTTCGAAATACTAAAATTGTTTCAGTTAAACTTCCGTTACATCCTCGTCGCACACGACGGTCATTTGGGATTAGTTCGGTATATTTATAAATCATTGAATATCCACCAACCTCTTTTGTTGCCATCCTGACAATTACATCAGGAAGCTTCATTTTATATTGCCTGCTGTAAGTATCCCCAACCACAAGTATACATAATCCGTTAGGAAGTAAAATATTTTGCCATGTTTTCAAGCAACTTTTGAAGAGTTTTAGAAAATCAGATTCATGAGGAGAAATGATATTATCCAGCGATTTCCAGTTTTTTTCTCCAAGAAACCACAGGCGCAACCTATTGTCCCGACCATAGTCCAATTGCCGCATATACGGTGGACTTGTAATTATAGCATTAACTTTCTGATTTGGTATGAAATCTGAAGCGTTACGCATAAGGCACTGCCTTTTTAACTTTGGATTTAGTTCTGGAACACGCTTCAAAATTCTTTCTATTTTTTTCTCTAAGCGCTCCTGAACTGGACGATATTGGTAAAGCTCCGGATATAAATTACGGGGATATTTTTTTTCCCGTAAGTAAGGAACTGTATGACTGCTTGGATAAGATAAAAAACCTGGGCGTTGATGATGTAGTATCCCAAGTAAAGATGACAATATAAAATATGATTCTTTTGATAGAAGTATTTGTGACCACGCAATGGTTTCCCGGAGAGTTTTTGAATTAAAAAAAAGACGCACCCATTGAGGAATTTTTCTCAAATCTACAGATGGAATAAACATTTTTGCTTGTTTGGCAGCTGCATTAATTTCATCGAATGCTTTTTTTAAGGAAAGGTATGGAAAAAGCTTTGCATGAGTAATAACATATGCATATATGCTCAAATCATTTGCAATAATGTTACGATTCAGTTTCCAAGCTTCAAAAGCAATTGTCCCTGATCCACAAAATGGATCATATATAACATCATTCTCACGAGTGAATGTTGCTATAATTTCGTGGGCCATTGTGGATTTCATTTTCCCAATGTATGGAGAAATTTGATGTATAGTAGATTCGCTATGAACAGCGCTATTTTTCCATTTCCCTACTAAGCATTTAGGAAAATTTTCTTTTGGTATATTGAAAAATAAGGAGGAATAACTAACAAGATTATTGTTCATAATGCTATGCTATAAAATTCAGCCCTTTTGATTAATAAAAAAATAGGTAATGCAGAATAATGACATGGAATAAATCATAACTAGTTATTGCTTATTGGTAATTCGCTCAATTTACTGTTTATGTTTAACATTATTAAACCATATTTAACCATAGAAAATTGAAAAAGTCAAAGAAAATTACAAATTTATCGATTGAGGGATTTGCGAAACGCGCATTTTATCGTCCTGAATGTTTTTATCCCCGATAAAAGCATTCGGGGACGAATCCATTGATTTAATAAGATTCTGGATTCCCGCTTTCGCGGTAATGACATATAAACTGGCTATTTCGTAAATGCCACCGATATTTCATATACAAAATTAGTGAAATATATTAAGATTAAATCGGGGAGATGAAAGAATGAACCGGAAAACTTTATTTATTATTTGTTGTTGTATTGCCGGATTAAATACAAATATTATGGCATTTGATTTAATGATAGGGGGTAATGCCAGTCAAAAATCCGTGTGGGTTGAAGAAAAATCTAATAATGACAACGATATAGCTAAAATGAGTGATGGAATACAATATGCTCCTACTATTGGGTTGCGAACAAACTTAAAGTATTTTAATAATGAAACTAACTGGGGTCATTTTTATCAATTTGATGGTGTTTTATTTGATATCAGTAAACAAGAGCTGCCAAACATTGATAAGGAGCAGAATGTCGGGACGTCAATAAAAGGTTATTCCTTATCCGCTACTCCTACGGCATTCTATCATTTCAAAAAGAACAATGAAAATAACTGGTCATATAAAACTGGGATAGGTGTAGGTTTAGGATATTTAAAATTAAATGGTAATTTTAAGATTACAGAGTATTTACACCCGGAATATAATCAAATTAAACAAGTTGATGTGGCGGCAATAGGTTTTTCGGTAGGAGTATTTTTTGAGGCTTCAAATAATAACCACTCTATAGTTATTCAAAATTTTGCCCCCTCAGTAAGCGATAATAAATATAACTATTTGCAGCATAATGTAGATATAATGTATAGATATAAAATTAATTTTTAAAGAGAAGGTATCTCAGGATGGCAGTTTTTTTCTTTGTAATCGAGAGTAGAACAGGATGGTGCTTTTCCCCAGCTTATTGTTAATTCTCCTCCTGTCAGTTTTTCTCCATGGCAGTATGATAAAGAGCAGGATTCATATCCCCGCCCGTAAAGAGCGGTTTGATGATTGGTAAATACACCTGTTGAATCTATATTCCATTCATTTTGATGCGGAAGTCCGTTTTCACCGCCCAGATGGCACTGGTAACAACTGATTTTATTAATGCCGCCTTTATAGTCGTCTCCATGACAATGTGTACATGAGCTAATTTCCACTTTTACTTCTGCCGCATGGTTATGTATCCAGTTGACAGGATGTTCTTTCCCATTAGGACCATTATGGCACAGGTAACAACTTAAACCGCTTGTTCCGCCCTGGAAATCATTTCCATGACAAAGAGAACATGAAGTTACTTCTTTTTGCGCCCTGAATT
>JACQWU010000201.1:3584-4385 GCA_016209155.1 Candidatus Desantisiibacteriota bacterium
TGCACGCCTGTTTTAGGATGACAGGTAAAGCAGCTAACTTTGCTTACTCCTCCGTTAAAATTTTCCCCATGGCATTCAGTGCAGGATAAAAGAGACACAGATGCTTTTTTGTTTGATGGTGTATGATTTTTTTCCAGCCATTTAGCACTGTGTTTACCGGAAGCTGTAACGGGTGAATTTGAACTGTTTTTTGCACATGCAGATATCCCTAAAAATAATACAAAAATTAATAATAGCATTTGTATTATAATTATAATTTTTTGTTTCTTTTTCCTTGATTGTTGATTGCTGATGTTTGACATTTGAATAGTTCAATTCAATTTTAAATTTTAATTTGTCATTTTGCATTTTGATTTTTAAATTTTAATTTATTTCACTGAAACCCATTTGCGCCAACTTGTTGGCATGAGTATTCCATTTTTATTTATGGCATGTTTTGCATAATTTGTTGTTTTTGGTGCCATGACAGCTGAAACATTTATCTGCAAAAATTTTTCCGTTTACTCTATGTCTTATAATATAATCCCCTTTGTGCGGATATATTTTGTCGGGTCTTTCACCATTTTTTAAATTTGGGATGGTAATATCTTTTGAAGCATGGCAATCTGCGCAGAAATTTTGTTCATGACATATTTCACAGGTTTCCTGCTCCTGTACAGAATAAATTTTATGATAGGTTAAAAAACCGGATGTATGATTAAAAAATTCATATGGTCTGGAAATGTTTTCACCCGGATCATTATGGCATTCTGTACATAGTATTCTGGCTTTTATCATAGGTGGATGAGTAAACGGCCTAAA
>JACQWU010000007.1 GCA_016209155.1 Candidatus Desantisiibacteriota bacterium
CTGTTTTTATTTTGGATTTTATTATACTTATTTTTGAATTTATGTCTTTATTCTTTTTTAATGAATTATATACTATATCTTTGAAAAACTTTTCGGTATGATAATGACCTGCATCAATAATTGATATCTCTTTTTCAAGAGCATTATGAGCATCATGATGCTTTATATCTCCGGTTATAAGCACATTAAGACCAATATTCTTAGCATAAGGGATATAATCTGCTCCGCTTCCGCTTATCACACCAATTTTTTTTATTTTTTTATTCATATCCCCGACAACCCGCAAAGATTTAATATTCAGATTTTTTTTCACCTGATCGGCAAATTTGTTCAGGCTGATTGCTTCTTCTATTTCACCATATAATCCAAACCCTGCCTGATGATAAAAATTTTCAACCGGATAAATATCAAAAGCCATTTCCTGGTAGGGATGAACTTTCCTGACATTTTCCAATGTATTATGTATATTTTTATCTTCAACTAATACTTCCAGTCTGTGTTCAAATACTTTTTCAAGATGACCCGGCACACCAATAAAGGGTGATGCTTTTGAATTTGGCAAAAAAGTGCCTTCCCCTGAACAGCTAAAACTCATTTTACTATATTTTTCCGTTTCAAACAATTGCATTGAAAGTAATTTATCCCGGACTTTATCCATATGAGTTACAGGGATATAAATAACCAATTTTTTAAAATTACTCAATTTTACAGGTAAAATAGGTTTAGTGTATTTAAGACCTATTTTTTGAGCAAGCATAAAATTTATACCATAAGGACTTGAATCCATATTACTATGTGCTGAATAAACTGCTATTTTTTTTATGAGCAGTTGCTTAATTATTTCTGTTTTTATATCGGAAAAATATAAATTTTGGATTGGATTAAAAATAAAGGGATGATGAGAGACGATCAAATTACATTTGTAATTAACTGCTTCTTTTACGACTCCCTCTGTTATTTCCAGTGTTATCAATACACTTCTGATATCCATCTCTAATGACCCTACATGAAGGCCATTTTTGTCTCCTGGAAATTCCAGATACTCTGGAGCAATATTTTCTATAATTTTAATTATCCGGTGAGCTTTTACCATTTACCATATCAAATTAGGCTGCCTTCGGCAGTGACATAGCTTTCAGTCTTCAGCTATCAGCATTCAGCCCAAAAACCTTCAGTCGTAAGTTATATTTTCAATTCCTATGCTTTAGATTATTCTATTTCATTGCTTTTTTCTAAAATGTCTTTAGAGCCAGTAATTTCCGTAGTATCCTTCTCGGGAGAAAAATTTTCAGTTTTCCCCGAATTATATGATGAAAAAATTATTGGTCTTGCTTGAACTTCCATATAGATACCTGTTTCATTTGACTTTTGCATTTTAACTTCTGACTTATCTTCCTTTATATCTTTTTTATTCATTGAATGCATATGAGAAACATCCAAATTATCTTCTGTCTCATTACTTAAGCTTAAATACAATTTTTCCTGTTTTTCTTTATTTTCTTTTATTGTTTCTTCACTGATTTCTGCTTTTAACTGTTTCCCGCCTAAAAAAACAAAAACAAAATAAAATATTAATGCAAATTTATATATTTTCATCCACATCTTCTTAATTTCTCCATATTATCAGGGTTCTTCATTAGATTTAAAAAATACAGCTGTCCCGATCACTACGGGACAGCTCACAGATTTTCAATATTTTAATTCACACAAACTTTTTATCTGAAAGTGCCATTAATACCCTGCCTTTTAAGGCAGGGATGAATTTGGCAGTAAAATAAATAATAAAGAATTTCAAAGAGAGACAGAAGATACCCTGCGGTCTCTGCCGCAGGGTTCTTCATTAAAATAATTATTTTTATAAAAGTTGTAAATTTTCAAATTTAATCTTATTGACCTGCTGCCGGTGCTGCTGGTGCTTCTGCAGCTGGTGCTTCTGCTGCTGGTGCTTCAGGAGCTGGAGTTGCTTCAGCAGGAGCTGCTGCTTCTCCTTCAGGAGCTTTCGTTGCAGATTCTTCATGAGATTCTGCCGGTGCCTCTGACGTAGATCCCTTATCTCCGCCACATCCGATCAATACAACACTAAATAATAAAACAGTGGCTAAAACTGCGATAATCTTTTTTATAAATTTTCCCATTAACTTTCCCTCCTTTCGTATTATATATTTTTATCTATATAAGCAACTAACTTATAGATAAGTTTTGCTGCCAAAAAATTAGGAGCTATATTCTCTCCTAACGGTAATAATTCGACCACATCTGCACCTACAACTCTTTTTTTGGCAGATACCTCTTTTAATAATTCCAAAATATCATACCATCCAATTCCACCCGGTTCCGGTGTCCCAACAGCAGGCATGATAGACGGATCCAGGACATCCAGATCAATTGTAATATACACTGTATCTGAAAGAGAATCTATTATTTTTTTTAAATACTCCTTTAAACCCTTTTTAACTATATCTTTTGCAAAAAAAATTTTTGTCTTATCTGTTGTTTTCAAAAAATCTATTTCTTCACTGCTTATACTGCGTATTCCAACCTGCACAGCATTACAATAATCCAGAGTCCTGCGTATTGCTGATGCATGGCTGAATTTTGTACCTTCATATTCCTGACGTAAATCAGCATGAGCATCAAGCTGAAGAACAGTAAGATCAGAATAAATTTCAGAAAAAGCTTTAACCAGTCCGGCAGTTATTGAATGCTCACCTCCAAGTGATATTAAAACTTTATCTTTATTTATAATATTTTTTACACTTTTATAAATTTTATTGGTCATCTGCTCCGGGCCTGAATAATCGACCAATAATTCACCTAAAGTGTGTATCCCGGCTAAAGAAGGACATTTATTTAATTCTTCATCATATAATTCAATATATCTTGATGCATCAATAATTGCTTTTGGGCCTTCCTTTGTACCACTTTTATAAGAAGTGGTCTGTTCGTATGGTATAGATAATACCACAAATTTTGATTTTTGGAAACTATTTGATAAATCTCCAAAGTTAATACCAAGAGTACGAAGTTCTCCTGATTCCAATTTTACAATCTCCATTAAAGAAACAATAGCTCTATATCAAATCGTTACACAATCCGTAATTAATTTCTAAAACTAAAAATAATTGTTTAATTATATGGACTAATAATTCAAAAGTCAATAAAAAAGATGCAACCTGTAAAAAAGATATAGTTCCTAATATCTAACCTTAAATTTTAAATCAACATTTCGCGTACCTTTATCATCCATTTCGGTAAAAACAGAAAAAAATTTATTAATTTGATATTCAGCCTCAAATTTTTTGGTTTCCGTAGTCACAGTCGGTTGAATATAAGTCACATACAAATTCGGAGCTAAATATTTACTTAATTTCACAGCTTGAAATTCGTATTCTCCTTTTTGGGACACCCCTGTTTTTACCTGAAATACATCAAGCCCTATATCTTCTTCAACCTGACGTTCTAAATTTTGAAAAAGCAATCTATCCCCCCATATACCAAGACCAAGGCCCTGATATTCTGTTTTTGGCATGGATTTCTCAATAGTATTCTCCTGTGAAGGTATCCTGCCTGCCATTAAAAACGGAAATATATCGGATTCTTTCATCCCGGGATCCGTAGAAGAAGGTTTTATTTCAGGTTTATCTATAGTTCCTTCAACTCTAAGTTCAATGGTTTTTCTTTCACCTTTATAGTTATCGGAATATTTTCCTAAAAAATGAAATTTGGGGGTTACTCTGCTTTCATCTGAGATAAAATCCAGATATGAATTATATTCCGGTTCAGTGATAATATTAAATTTCTTGCTCAAAAATTTATAATCTCCTCTTATAACTGTTAATCTTCCTGTAAAAAAAGTACCTTTAGCGCTTTCACGGTAAAAAAGCTGTCCTTTTACTTCTGCTTGAACATCTTTATTTTTGACCTTTGCATTTTTAGGTAAAATTATTTCCAGATCATATTCTACGGCCGTGGACGATTCTTCAATTTTTTTATGGATTAGACTATCGACAGGACTTATTTCTTCAAATTCTCTTGTATACTGAGCATCCTGCGATGTAAAAATACCTGTAATTTTTATCTTATCAAAATTTCCATTTACATGCATATTGCCATCTACTTTGGCTTTAAGATCAGGAAGTCCAAGAAATAGCCAGTCATGAATATCAACTTTAAAATCCAATTTTTCCACAGTTCTTTTTTCAAGTGCAACTTCACCGTTCAATTCCAAAACACCATTACCGATAGATGCTTTAACATTTTCAAACAAAATTTTATTCCGGTCAAGCTTTAATGCCGTATTTATATTGTAAAATTTTTTCTTCATAGCCGGCAAAAAAAATTCACCGTTTTCTATTGTAATATTTCCTGCCATTAAAGGAGCAGATAGTGTCCCGTTTAGAATGATATCCGTACTAAAAGTGCCCTTAAACTGACTTATATCCTTAGAAAAAATCTCCAGGATCTGCATATCGATATTTTCAAACTTAACTTTTAAAGACATTTCTTCTTTTTCACCTGCACTTTTTAATGGCAGCACACCCTCTATTCTTGAAATGGTTTTTCCCCTAATAAAAAGAGGATCAATCAATATCCTATTATCATCAAGCGCGGAAATCTTGCCGACTATATCTCCCATCTCCAGTGTCTTATATTTAAAATCCTTAACGGAAAAATTAATATCCATTTTTTTCTTTTTATCATTTGCTCTTTTTAATATTCCTTCCGCACTTACTTTACCTGATATATCATTCTTGAAATCAGCAATATAAGCTAAACTCCGTAAATCCAATTTATCCATAGATATTTTTACGATATATTTATTCCCATTCCACCAAAATCTGGCCTGTGCAGCAATTTCCCCCTCAGCAAATGAAAACTTGCTTTCTTTTATAGAAATTTTTTGAGAATCAATGCTTCCTGATAAACTGGTAAGATTTACAAAATTATATTTTTGATATCTTCCGTCAATTTTAAGAAAATTAAAAAGAATTTCTTTTTTCTGCCATATACCTTCCCCTGAAACAACGAGTGAATAATTGTTATTATATTGAAGTCTGGCTCTACGAAGCATTATATGGTTATTCTTCCATTCACCTTTTAAATTTTCAATTGAAAACATATCTCTATTTTCAGCTTCTATTTTATCTACATCTTCTTTTTTCTCCATAATATCCGGTTTTTTTAAAACCAGCGAAAGATACTTCATATCTACATCTCCATTAATTATGGTATCTGGCAGAGTTCCGTCTATTTTTAATTCAAAATTAATATTTGATGAACATTTTCCTATTTTTTTTATAAATACCGGAAGAAAATATAAATTTAAATTTTTTGCCTTTATTAATAAATGACTTTCCTTATTTTTGGATACTGATATAGAACCCTCTCTTTTTTCAAGAGGTAACGTCCCGGATAATAATAAAAATTCATCCTCCCCTTTAAGAGTTAATGAATTAATATTTAATAAATTTTTGCTTAAATTAATATTCCCCGCAATTTTTTCATATTTAATATCTTTAGTTAATCCTCCCTTTAATCCAAATTCACCTTTAATAATCGGCTGGTCGACAGTTCCTTCCACCGAAATTCCGGCACTAAAAACTCCGGCAAGGACCTGTGGTAAATCAAATGTTTTACTTAAAGGTTTAACATTTACATCCAGTATATTCATTTTAATGTCCAATTTTTTTTCTTCCGAAATAATTCCGCTTAAATTTATTTTCCCGCCATCATTTAAAACAAGTGAAAGATTTTCGAACCTGACAGGTTTACCTTTCGAGAAATCTAAAGTGGCATTTGAGACATTATTGATAAATGAAATATTTTTTATTCTTCCGCGTAACCGTGTTAAACTGATAAATCTTTTCTCCTCAAACAATCCCAGCTCACCGGATAAATCAATATAGTTATCATTATAATTTCCCGATAGTTTTTCTATTTTTATTCTATTTTTGTCAAACAATACTATTATTCTGCCGTTTTCAATCTTCCAATCAGTCTTAAATAAACTGCATATTACTTTATCAATCATTAATTTACCGGTAATGTCAGGATTTTCATATGAACCTTTAATATTTATATCTGCTATTATATCTCCGTTAAGATTAGTAAGATAAGAAGGAGCGAGTCCGGACAAAGATTCCAGGGTAAAACCCGGAGATAAAATTTTAAGCGCAAAATCCTTGTTTTTGTTAATCTTTATTTTTTTATTTTTATAATCAACAGGGATATATCCGGACAGAGCAATGGATCTTTTATTTTTTTCAAAATACATTCTGCTTATTTCAAATTTATTGTTTTTATATAAAAAATTACTGATAACACGGTCAAGCTTAAAATTTTCAATTTCAAATGATTCAATTCTTAAATTTCCGGAATAAACCGGTAAAGAAATTTTTCCGGAAAGAAAGAGATCAAGTGTGGTTTTCCCTTTTATTTTTTTTAAATCTTTAGGGAGATAATTCATTACTTCTTCTATACTGAAATTTTTCAAATTTAATTTCCATTCTA
>JACQWU010000239.1 GCA_016209155.1 Candidatus Desantisiibacteriota bacterium
TAGCTTCTTCAAATAATTTTCGTTCAGAAACAATAGAATTAATTATTTTCCCTGAAAGGATACCGACTCTGCAGCTATGTTGATAAAGATCATCTACCTGAAATTTATCCATTTCTTCTTTCGAAAATTCTCCAAAAGCTTTTACTGTTATTACAATAGATTTTATTGTGTCCATACCGAGATATGATACGGCCTGATAAATATCAGATATATGATTAGGTAAACCAAAAAACGCTGAATTAACCAATTGCAATACTTTAGCTATCATAATCACATCTTTCTTTATTATTTCAGATACTTCTTTTGATGAACTTTTATCTGATTCTACAAGATTTATTAGCTGTTTATACAAGTCCGGTAAAACCGGTAATATTTTAATTTTGGAAATAAATTCATGGATTTTAGCTTTATCTTGAGAGACTGTAACCCCAATTGATTTTTGAATAGCTTTTTTTAGCAGATCTGAATTGCAGGGTTTGGTTAGAAATTGATCTGCGGCATCAATAGTGCGCAAAATCATATCCTTATCACTATAGCCTGAGAGAATAAAACGAATAGTTCTGGGGTAAATTTGTTTGACTTTATTCAGTAATTCAGCTCCATCCATTTCAGGCATACGCATATCCGATATAATAACATCAATAGTTTTTTTTCCCATGATTTCCAATGCTTTTTGCCCCGAATTAACAAACTCCATTTCCCATTCATTCCTCATGCTGTATAGCATTCTGCGCAGTCCATCAAGAATTTTTTGTTCATCATCGACAAAAAGAATTTGCACTTTTTCCCCATTATTCATGACTTTCTCCCTTTATTTTATTAGCGGCAGGATTACAATAAACCTAAACTTATTTAATTTTAAAGTTTTATTTATATTTGCCACTAATAATGAAAAGTACAGGAATAATTAAGAGATAAAGACAGTTCTAAAATTTTATTTATAGAAATCTTATAATGGAGAATAAAATTGATTAATCAAAGCATAAAAAGCAATACTATATATTCAATTAAAATAACACAACTGCAATTCGATAAAATTAGAAAAATAGTATATGAAATAAGCGGTATTAATTTGCAAAATGGTAAAGAAGAACTGGTACAATCAAGACTGATTAAACGCCTAAAAGCGTTGGAATTGTCTGATTTTGATGAATATCTGCATTATATAAAACAGGATAGTACCAACAATGAAATTTCTCTTATGATAGATCTTCTCACAACTAATAAAACAAATTTTTTTAGAGAATATGAACATTTTGAATTCCTGAAAAAACAAATACTGCCAAATTTAAAAACCCGTAAAATCCGGATATGGAGCGCCGCCTGTTCATCGGGAGAAGAACCGTATTCTATTGCAATGCTTCTGACAGAGAGACTATCTGATATTAATAAATGGGATATACGCATACTTGCTACAGATCTCTCATCAATAATTTTAAAAAAAGCAAAAGAAGGTATATATACCGAAGAAATTTTAAGTGACCTGCCGGCACATATTTCAAAAAAAAATTTTATTGTTTTTAAAAACAAAGATGGCAATTCATATAAAATAAATGATGATATAAAACGAATGGTAACTTTTACGAATTTAAACTTAATAGGTGAATGGCCCATGCATGGACCTTTTAATGTGATTTTTTGCAGAAATGTAATGATCTATTTTGATAAAAAAACACAACAGACCCTGGTAAATCGTTTCTGGGATTTGCTTGGACATGGAGATTATCTTTTTACAGGCCATTCAGAAAGCCTTAACGGATTAGAGCACAATTTTAAATATATTCAGCCAGCAATATATATTAAAGTATAAAATACATTTAAAGTTTATATTAATTTTACCACTAATATATTTAAAGAAATATTTCAATTTGAAATTTGAAATTTTAATTAAAAGGAGGTGATTTTATGGGAGCAAAACAAAATTGCTGGGATGTAAAACAATGCGGGAGAAATCCCGGAGGCGCAAAAATATCATTAATGGGAGTGTGTCCTGCGTCAACTGACATCACACATAGTAATCTAAACAATGGAACAAATGGCGGCAGAGCCTGCTGGCTTGTTGCAGGCACATTTTGCGGAGGGAAAGTGCAGGGTGATTTTGCACAAAAGAAGGTTTCATGTTTGACCTGCAATTTCTTCAATCAGGTTAAAACTGAAGAAGGAACTGCTTTTGTAATGAAAAAATAATTTTGTAGTGCGAGGCAAAAATATCGCTTTTATCGGCCATAACTTTAGCTTCGCACTACATTTTTTTTGTATATTAGAAACTATTTGTTAATGATATTTTGTGGTTTTTTTGCGGACTGCTGCTGTTTTCATTCAATCGGGGAGCGAGATTTCAAATGTATTGATAATATCTGTCATTTCCTGAGCTTGGGCTGAAAGCTCTTCGGATGCACCGGCTGATTCTCTTGCATTTGCCGCATTTTGCTGGGTTAATTGATTTAACTGTCCAATTGTCTGATTTATTTGATCTATACCTCTATTTTGCTGCTCTGAAAATATAGTTATTTCATCCATTATTCCGCTAACTTTTTTAACCTGGGCATCTATATCTTCTAAATTTGTCATAACTTCTTTATTTATTGATACTCCGTCATCAGCATTTTTTATTGATTCTAAAATCATATCAGAAGTATTTTTTGCAGCTTCAGAACTCCGCATTGCAAGATTTCTAACTTCTTCCGCTACAACGGCAAATCCTTTTCCTGCTTCACCGGCACGCGCAGCCTCAACCGCGGCATTAAGCGCCAGTAGATTTGTCTGAAACGCTATCTCATCTATTGTTTTAATAATTTTTTCTGTATCTGAAGCGGATTTCTTAATTCTATTCATTGCATCCGACATTTTTTTCATATTTTCAACACCCTTTTCCGCACTTGATTTAGCTGTTTCAGCCATATTTCTTGCTTCCATCGAATTAGATGTATTCTGTTTTGTCATAGAATTCATTTCCTGCATATTGCTTGCTACTTCTTCTATAGAACTTGCCTGTGTTAAATTACCTTGAGACAAAGTTTGATTACCTGATCCTATTTGTGATGCGGTTGATGTAACTTGTTTTGCTAAAGCTGCTGCCTGCTGTAACCCTTTGTCCAAATTATCTAACGCAGTATTCAAAGACTCCTTTATTTTCGCATAATCACCTTTAAAATCACTCATTATACGAACTTTTAAATTCTTAGCGGCTACTTTATTCAGAACCTGTGCAGTTTTACCTATTTGTTTGCCAATAGCATCAAAAGTCTGATTTATTCCATTTATAATTTTTTTGAAATCACCATCATGTTTATTTTCGTCCGCTCTTATATCCAATTTACCTTCAATCGCAGATTGCGCGAGCAAATTTGCATCAATAATCAGATTATTTATTGCTTCAATACATTTATTAAGATTGTTTTTAATTTTATTAAAATCTCCGCTATAATTATCAGTTATTTTAGATGGGATATCACCGTTACCGATTCTATCAATATATTCACTGGCAGCATTTAAAGGTATGGTAACAGCATCTATAGTATCGTTAATACCTTTAATTATGTCTTGATATCCGCCCGGGAGTTTATTAATATTACCGCGAGTTGCCAGTTGTCCTTCTACTGCAGCATTTGTTAGCATTTTTGATTCTTCAATTAACTCATTTATGGCATCTATACATTTATTAATATTGTTACTGATTTTATTAAAATCGCCGCCGTAGTTGTCAGTTATTTTAGACGGGATATCGCCATTACTAATTCGATTAATATATTCACTGGCGGCATTTAATGGCCCAATAACAGCATCCATAGTATCATTAATACCTTTTATTATATCTTTATATCCTCCATGAAATTTGTTAATATCACCTCGAATTGCAAGACGTCCTTCTATAAAGGCGTTTGTCAGCATCATGGATTCTTTAACAAGCCCGCGCAGTGAATTACTAATTTCATTTAATGCCAGAGAAATTTCATCAATATTATCTTTAGCTGTAACATTTAGAGTTAAATCGCCGTCTGCGATTTTTTTCATTGTGCTAACAATATTGTTCTGTAAATCATCCGCAAAATCATCCATGGTTTTTGCCAGGATCCCAATTTCATCAGCTCTTTCAAATTCTAACCGGGCGTCAAGATGGCCATTACTTAACTCCTGCATCATTTTAGTACTTTTATTAATTGGACGGGTAATGGAAAGTGTAAGAAAAAAACCCAGACAAAAAGCAATTATAATAGCTGCAATCGTACCGGTAATACCTGCAAGTATTGAAACAATAATAAAACTACTGATAAGCTTTGTCCCAATTTTTATATTATTTAAATTCATTGACAGGAGGATATTGCTTATTTTCTCTCGTAGTGACATAAAATACCCCCTTTTGTAAACCCTGAATCTTGCATAGCAAGATTCAGGTAAAACATTAAAAAGTTTTTAATATTTGATCATCACTGCCCATGGGAATTATTTTTTCCATGTTTAGTTTGGAAATATTTTTTTGACCCATAGTGTCAACTGAAATTAAATTAGATTTTTTAGCATCAGCCATTCTTTCAAAATGATGTTTTGCAGTCTTTTTAACGCTTCCTGACGATTTGATTCTATCGGGGAGTGAAATTTCAAATGAATTAACAAGACTTGTCATTTCCTGAGCTTGTGCTGAAAGTTCTTCAGATGCGCTGGCTGATTCTTCTGCATTTGCCGCATTTTGCTGGGTTAACTGGTTTAACTGGCTAATTGCTTGATTTATTTGATCTATACCCTTATTTTGCTGTTGTGATGATGTGGATATTTCTTCCATTATTTCACTAACTTTATTAACCTGAACATTGATATCTTCTAAATTTGACATTACTTCTTTGTTTATTGATACTCCATCATCAGCATTTTTTATTGATTCAACAATCATAACAGAGGTATAATCCTTTTCCTGCTTCTCCGGCACGCGCGGCTTCAACCGCAGCGTTAAGCGCCAGTAGATTTGTTTGAAACGCAATCTCATCTATTGTTTTAATGATTTTTTCCGTATCTGAAGCGGATTTTTTAATTCTATTCATTGAATCAAACATTTTTTTCATGTTTTCAACACCTTTTTCCGCACTTACTTTAGCTGTTTCACTCATATTCCTTGCTTCCATCGAATTAGATGTATTCTGTTTTGTCATGGAATTCATTTCCTGCATACTGCTTGATACTTCCTCAATAGAACTTGCCTGTGTTGAACTGCCTTGAGATAAAGTTTGACTGCCTGATCCTATTTGCGATGCTGCTGAAGTAACTTGTTCTGCTGAAGTAGCTACTTGCTGTAGCCCTTTATCCAGATTATCTACTGCTGTATTCAAAGATTCCTTTATTTTCGCGTAATCACCTCTAAAATCACTCGTTATACGAACTGTTAAATCTTTAGCAGCTACTTTATCTAAAATTTGAGCAGCCTCATTAATTGGTTTAACAACAGCATCAAGAGTCTGGTTTACTCCATTTATAATTTTTTTGAAATCACCATTATGTTTATTTTCATCTGCTCTTATATCCAATTTACCTGCAACAGCATATTGTACAAGCATATTTACATCATTAACAAGATTATTAATTGATTCAATACATTTATTGAGATTACCTTTGATTTCATTAAAATCACCGTTGAAATTGTCGGTTATTTTGGATGGGATATCACCTTTGCTAATCTCATCGATAAATACCGCAGCAACATTTAATGGACCAATAACAGCATCCATAGTATCATTAACACCTTTAATAATATCTTTATATTCACCTGAAAATTTATTTATATCACCACGTATTCCCAATCGTCCTTCTATGGCAGCGTTTGTCAGCATTTTTAATTCTGCAATCAGATCATTTATAACATCTATGTTTTTATTAAGATTGTTTTTAATTCCGTTAAAATCACCGTTATAATTGTCGGTTATTTTGGGAGGGATATCACCTTTACTGATCTTATCGATGTATTCAGCGGCAACATTTATTGGTCCTATAACAGCATCCATAGTATAATTAATACCTTCAATTATATTTTTGTATCCGCCCAAAAATTTGTTTGTATCACCGCGAGTTGCAAGACGGCCTTCAATCAAAGCGTTTGTCAGCATTTTTGATTCCTCAACCAGCCCGCGCAGGGAATTACTGATCTCATTTAATGCCGGAGAAATTTCGTCCATATCATCTTTAGCAGCAACATTCTGGTTTAGCTCCCCATCAGCTATTTTTTTCATTGCGCTAATAATATTATTCTGTAAATTATCTGCAAAACTATCCATTGTTTTTGCCAGGATACCAATTTCATCAGCTCTTTCAAGTTTTAATCGAGCATCAAGATGCCCTTTGCTCAATTCCTGAATCATCTTAATGCTTTTATTCATTGGATGGGGAATTGAAAGTGAAAGAAAAATTCCAAAACAACAAGCAATTATAAAAGCTATAATAATAGCACCCAGCATTATTTTAGTGGATCTATTTGCAATTACTGCATTATTTATAGATGTTTTTTTAGTATCATTAATACTCATATTGGCATAAGCCATAATTGATTTAACTAAATCATCTGATTCTTTATTTAAATCATTTTTTAATAATAATTTGGCTTCATCATTTTTCTTAAATATCAATAAATTATATATTTTGGTTGATACTTCAATATAGTTTTTTTTCTCATTTATTAACTCATCAAATAAAGTTTCATCTTCTTTATCAACTATAGATTTTTTTGGCTCATCCAGGTTTTCATCCACAATTTTGGATAACACGATAATCCCCTCCTGTAATTCTTTAATTTCTTTAAAATCACTGGCTAAAAACATTTTATGCAGGTTTTTTCTAAAAAAAAAAAAAAAAACACCTATATTAATTAAATTCCCCATTGGTTTAGTTTTTTTTTTTCAAAAAGAAATGTATCAGCATTATTAAGAGTTTTTAAATTTGTAATCCCAATAAAACCAACGATTCCTAC
>JACQWU010000240.1 GCA_016209155.1 Candidatus Desantisiibacteriota bacterium
ACGTTCTCCTGCACTGCCTGCTATTGTTGATGCTCCATATGGCGAACCTCCGGTAATTTCGTCAATCCTCATCTGTCCCTGAAAAGCATACGGCAAACCTACTATAACCATTCCATGATGAAGAAGTGTGATATGAAAACTTAATATTGTGGATTCCTGCCCTCCATGCTGAGTAGCTGAACTTGTAAATACACTTCCGGCTTTTCCTACCAGCGCGCCTTTAACCCATAATTGTCCTGTCGCATCAAGAAACTGGCGCATTTGTCCGCACATATTTCCATATCTTGTCGGTGTGCCAAAAATAATTGCGTCAGCCTGCGAAAGCTCATCAACAGTACACACCGGTATATGCGCGAATTTCTTTTGCGATTCAATTGCACCCATTTTTTCAAGCAGCTCTTTAGATAATGTTTCAGGTGCTCTGCGTAACTCCGGAATGGCGCCTTTTACTTCTTTAACACCTTCTGCTACAGCTTCCGCCATTCTGTAAATGTGACCGTACATGGAATAGAAAACGATTAATATTTTCATAGTAGATATCCCCTTTTTATCTGGATGTGCCATTAATACCCTGCATTTCTAAGGCAGGGATGAATTGGCACAAAAATAAATAATAAAGAATTCCTATCAGAGACAGAAGATACCCTGCGGTCTCTGCCGCAGGGTTCTTCATATTTTATAACATTATTTTGTCCGCAAAATTCTTTCCATATTCATAACATTGTTTTGATTCATTTTCATCAGGAACATATTTAAATTGAATACCCGGCTGTACTATTTCTATCCCTGTTTCCTTTAAAATATTTTCTATTGATTTTACAGCTCCGCCGCTCCATCCGTAAGATCCAAAGGCACACCCGATTCTATTTTTTGGTTTCAATCCTTTCAGAAATTCGAGGAATCCGGCGATTGTAACAAGCATATCATTATTATGAGTTGATGAACCGATTATAAACCCTTTGCTGTCGAGCATCTCTCCTACTACTTCAGTCCTGTCTGCCTGGTTTATATCAAAAAGTTTTACTTCTATTCCGCTGTCTATTATTCCATTAACTATTTTTTTTGCCATCTTTTCAGTTGACTGCCACATTGTTTCATAAACAACAACAATTTTTTTCTTAGTTTCATTTTTTCCCCATGATAAATAAGCATTGATAATTTTCATCGGATCTTTTCGCCAGATAATTCCGTGGCTGGGAGCTATTATCTTTATGGGGATACCCATTTTTACAACATCTTCAATCTTTTTCACCACAAGGCTGCTGAACGGCCATAAGATATTTGCGTAATATTTTACAGCTTCCTCCATCACAAAATTTAAATCAACTTCATCATCAAATATTTTTGATGACGCATAATGCTGGCCGAATGCGTCATTTGGTAAAAGCATTTCTTCTTCAGGGCAATAAGTGAACATACTGTCAGGCCAGTGAAGCATTGGCGCTTCCACAAACATCAGCGTCCTTTTCCCTAATTCTAATTTGTCACCTGTTTTTACAATTTGAAAATCCCAATTTCCATAATAATTTTTATATAATCCTTCCTTACATTTTTGCGTACCAAAAACTTTCGCATTAGGACAAAATTTAATTATTACAGGGAGCGCGCCTGAATGATCGGTCTCCACATGATTGGCGATAATATAATCTATTCTTGAAGGGTCAATAACCTGTTTTATATTTTCAAGCATTTCACCAGCAAAAGGACCGTATACAGTATCGACTAAAGTAATTTTCTCATCTATTATTAAATAGGCATTATATGTACTTCCTCTTTTTGTATTATATGTATGGCCGTGAAATTTTTTCACATTCCAATCAGTAGCTCCAACCCAGAATATGTTATTTTTTATTTCTATTTTGCTCATTTTTTAGTACCTCCTTATTGGTCTGGCAGTTTTAGATTGCTTCACCTTCGATAATGACGTCATTTAATATATTTTTTATTTTTTTGATGTTTCTTGCGGTATTGCGTGGGGGTATATTTAACAAGTTTATTAAATTGCCTGATAAAAGATTCAGAATTTTCATATCCCAATTTTTCCGAGATTTGGTTAACATTATAACCGGATTTAGTAAGGAGCTCTTTTGCTTTACCCATTTTTATTTTCAGCTTGTATTCACTGAAGTTTACACCTGTATTTTCTTTAAATATTCTGCTTAAATATTTAGAGCTTAACCCCACAACTCTGGAAACATCATGGAGGTAAATTTTTTTATAACAATTTCTCTCTATAAAATTTTTTGCTTTTTTAATCTTGTCTGAAATATCTCCTGTATCTATATTTTTTCCCAGCTGCTTTATATCCAGCAACCGTTCTATTATTTCTTTTGTTTTGTCAATATTCATCGGTTTTTCGAGATAATCATCAGCGTGCTCTTTTAGCGCATTTATAGCTATATCCTTTGAGCTGTAACCCGTTAGAATAATAATTTTAACTTCGGGGTCTGTTTTTTTTATATCCTTTAATACCTCAATCCCATTTATCCCGGGCAGCATTATATCTAAAATAATAAGATCAATATTGTTCGCTGACTTTAATAGTTGCAGCGCTGTTTTTCCATCCGGGGCCTCTTCCATATCATAATCATTCAAAAAATATTCTTTAAATTCAGTCCTAAAACTCTTATCATCATCTATAATTAATATTTTATTCGGCATACCTTCCCCAATTTTTTATTCTGCCGCTAAGTATCTTTATTATACATTATTATACATCCATTAAGTAATATACATTATTTCCTGACTCTTGCATAGCAAGATTCAGGAATCGCCAATACATCCCGAAATCCTGCGTCTTCGGCGATTTTACTCCTCACCGTACTGGTTAAGTACGGTTGCGTCGTAAAATCACCTGCCAGACTTGTTTTTCTGGCGTCCTGGCAATTTTACCTGAATCTAAAAGTGCAAGATTCAGGTACTATTATTTTTTTCTAACTGTAAAACATGAAATAAAGCGTAACCTGCGAAAAAATCAGCACAGGCAAGCATAATATCAGGTAAGGTGGATGTGAAAATCCATAATCCTAAAGGCGGCCGTTTTATTAAATATTCATAAATACTTAAATGTCCCATTAAAACAGCCGCATAAACAGCGAAGATACCGTTTAATAAATAACCATAAGCAGAAGTTTTAGGTGACATAAATAAAGCACTTATTAAAATTAAATCAATCAATGGAAACAAAAAAGCAAAAAGATTTGTTTTATCAATAATATCAGGATTGGTTTTTAAATATATCGGATGAATCCGTAGATGTAATAATAATGCGCCAAATGCTAATAATATTAAAGCTATCAATAAACTCCTGCGTATATTCATAATATCTCCTTTTAAAAATTAGGATAATTAATTTTTAGCAAAACGAGATGAAAAATCAATTACATAAGCAAGATATAAAGTAAAACTGATTGCAATAAAATGTAAAATCCACCATCCCAATTTATACCGTAAAAAATTTTTCAACATAATTTTGCTCCTGTAAAATTCTATTTAAAAATCAGACGACCTAAAATATAAACTAAGCTTATTCCTGTAAAATGTAAAATCCACCATCCGGGTTGAAAAAGTTTAAAATGATCACTCCACTTTATTATAGAAGGCTGCATTAAAACAAAAGCCGGCTGATTAGCTCCGCATACCGGACATTTTTCTGGTACTTGATCATGACCATCAATGCTTATGCAGTTATGAATATATCCGCATACTTTACATTGGTACTTTACCATAATATTCTCCTGAATTTGTTCATTAAAATTAATTTTTATTATACTTTTTTTAAAAGATATAGAAATAGGTTAATACCACTTTTTATTGACTTTTTTCCACTATTATATCGCGGTCAGGAGACCGCTCCTGCCATTTATCAAATTGTTTATTGCTCCAGTTCAGCATTCATTGTAATTTTCGCGTTTAGTAATCTCGATACCGGACAGCCGGACTTAGCGCTATTTGCCGCTGCTAAAAATGCCTGCTCATTGGCTCCAGGAATTTTTGCTTTTACATCTAATAGTACAGCAGTAATAGTGAACCCTGCATCAGTTTTATCTAACGTAACAGTAGCTGTAGTACCTATCTTATCAGGCAGCATACCGGCTTTTTCCAACTCCCCGGAAAGCGCCATTGAAAAACAGCCCGCGTGCGCTGCGGCAATCAATTCTTCAGGGTTAGTTCCAATCTCATTTTCGAAACGGCTACTAAATGAATATTTTGTGCTTAAAAGAATACCGCTTTCTGTCGAAACTGTTCCCTGTCCATTTTTTAATCCGCCATGCCATACAGCTGATCCTTTGCGTTTCATGTTAATTCCTTTCTGAGAAAGAAGTTATCCCTGTGGTTCACAGGGTTCTTCATTGGTGTTTTCCCTTTTTCGAGGCGATTTTTTAAGAAGCTTAATAATTCTTTTTGCGTTACTCCAGCATCCACCATATATTGAATACTGACCGCGTGTTCCATTTCCAATCCTCTGCTCAAAATTTTATTTAATTCCATTTTTATTTTATCCATTCATAACCTCCCTTTTATTCAGACATTTATATTTCTCTATTTATGTTAAAAGATAACATAATGTTATTTTATTTCAGGAAAGTTTTGAATTGGTAGAGTCTACTTTTATGTGACTTATTTCCACTTTTAGTTATGGATTTATGTTGTAATGAAGAACATCGCGGCAGGCTGGGAGGTGCTTCATTTGTAACTTATTCTATAAATAGCACCTTCTTTATCATCGGAAACAAGAAGCGCGCCATCGGGAATTACCAGGACATCAACCGGACGGCCCCAACCCATCCAGCCATCAGCAAAGACTTCATATTTTACCGGATTATTTCCTTCGAGTTCTACAAGTGTCACACGATAACCAATTGGGATACTGCGATTCCATGAACCGTGCTCTGCTATGAATATTTGATTTATATATTTTTCAGGAAACATCTTCCCGGTATAAAATCGCATCCCTAATGATGCTACATGAGGTCCAAGTTCAATAGAGGGCGGAACAAATTCTTCAGGTTTATGCCCATAACCAAATTCAGGGTCCAAAATAGCTTTGTTATGAACATAAGGGAATCCAAAATGAAGACCTTTTACAGGAGCGTGATTCAATTCATCATGCGGAATATCATCACCAAGCATATCACGCCCGTTATCTGTGAACCAAAGTTTTTTTGTTATTGGGTGAAAGTCAAATCCAACCGTGTTTCGAACTCCACCGGCAAATATTTCTAATCCGCTTCCATCTGGCATCATACGCATAATAGAAGCATATCTTTTATCACTTTTCTCACAAACATTACATGGTGCTCCTACGGGGACATAAAGCATCCCATCAGGCCCAAAACGTATAAATTTCCATCCATGAAGAGTATCTTTTGGAAAACTGTCATTAATAACAATAGGTACCGGTGGATTTTTCAGATGATTTTCTATGTCATCATATCTAATAATTCTGCTTATTTCAGCAACGTAAAGCGCGCCATCTTTAAATGCGACACCGTTGGGCATATTTAGATTCCGAGCAATTATGATGATTTCATCTGCTTTATTATCTTTGTTTTTATCAAGAACAGCATATATATTACCAGCATCTCGTGTACCTACAAATAAAATTCCTGTTGGGCTTAAAACCATTGAACGCGCTCCATTAATATTATCGGCATAAACATCAATATGGAATCCCTGAGGCAATTTTATTTTGTCAAGCAGAGGCTCAGCATTAGTACAAGCTGCGAGATGTAATAATATCAATACAATAGGTAAAGCTTTAAATCTCAACATGAGATAATATCCTTATTTATTTCATATTGACTGTATTTCTTTTTTTCACTAATTTTTCCGCCTCAATCTAATCAGCTAAATCATTACCATGCGCGTAATTTCTTTTTTCATAAAGATTATACGCAACCTCGCTGATTTTTTTATCCAATTGTGTTTTTGATAAATGATCCTTTGAAACTTTAGAATTTAAATCTAAATCGGTTTTTTTTGCCATTGGTAATATCTCCTTTTTTTAAATTAAGTTTAGTTGAATTTTATAGTAAAATAAACAATAATCTCAGCTTGCTACGAGGTATCTTATTTTCCAGTTTTTTTAAAAATTTTTGTATTCTTTTTGCATTTGTTCCGATATCGCTTCTGCCGACTCTTGAGACAGAACTGAGGTCAATCCGGCTTGAATTATCAAAAGGTGTGATACGTATCACAATATCATCCTTGAATCCAAACCAGAATGTTCTGTCTGTTGCTTCAATGAATCCCTCATTTTGTTTTGTATTTACAATTTCCCAGTTCATTTCCTTAGCTATTGCGAGGCAAAGTTCATACGCATCTATCTTTATAAGTTTAATTATAGTGGGTTTAATATCCGGATATGCTTTAATCTGCTGTGAACTTATCTGTTTTCCACCATATTCAGGAGGATTTGGAGCGTCTTTACGCAGCTTCAAAATCATATCAAATTCGGGTGGATTTTCTATGTCGGTAGTAATATCATGGATAGCCGGAACGCTCTTAGCAGTATACATCCATTTTAGAGCTATACTTAACACTGAAATACTTATTAAAAAGCCAATTATAGAAAGAGTAAATGCGGGTTTAGATTGTTTATTTACTGTAAGTATACAAAGGACTAAGGTTATGACAAATGCAATCATTTCAGCGTATACTGCCCACCTGAATATTTTTAGACCGGTTCGGAAATCCCATAATGCCCATCTCGTACCTAAGCCGGAGAAAATAGCGGTTAGAGTAAAAACGATTGCTAAATAGAAACCTGCAAATGCAAAAATTAAAATATTGTTTTGCTCTTTTATCATTTTTATTCTCCGTTTCAATTCTCTAATCCTTTTTTATTTTTTCCATAGTTCGAATTGATTTTTTTAAGGTATTCAATAATTCTTTTTGAGCCAATCTGGCATTGACCATATATTGAATCCTGAAAGCGTGTTCCAGTTCCCTTCCCCTGCTCAGTATTTTATTTAATTCCTCTTTTATTTTATCCATCATAATATCCTTTTAATTCACTACTACTCACTGAAAATAATATCTGACGCCAAACCCCGCGTTCATTTTAAATTCTGAACCTGGTATCAGGTCAAGAATAGGTACAACTTCAAGAAAAATTTCAATAGGGTCGATTGAAAAAAGATAATTTATTCCTATTGGAATCCGAATACCGGCTTTTGTATCCGCATTCTTATCAGTTATAAATTTGATTCCTGTACCAACACCATAATAAAGAATAATATCTTTATTCATATTTAATTCATTTAATTTATTAAAGTTGTGCACAAGATAATCAAAATGGAGATTTAAGTTGTTATTATTTCCTGTTGACCATGCAATGCCGCCATCAATTGCAATGTCTGGCCCTGTCCACATTTTGCCGCTTAATCCACTCGGCTCACCCAAAATAATTCCTAAACCAAGTTTCCTGTTTTGTGGTATATTAACCTGCGCTGACGCGCTGATACAAAGTAATAATGTAATTAATCCAAAAAAAATAAATGTTTTAAACATACCATCTCCTTTTGCTCATAATAACACAATTTTACTTTTTATTTCTATTCTAAGAGCGCTTGTTGATCTATAACTATGTTTATTATATAAAAAAAGATAAAAATGTTAATTGGTTGATTCCCCTTTTTATTGACTTACTACTACTTTCGGTAAAAGCGAGAACAAACCGGTTTTGGTTTCGTTCATGGGGGGGTAAAGATGCAGGGACTGCCAGAGGAAGATAGAAACAATGGGTGTGAAAAAATTGAAAATATAAAAACAAAAATTTCCATCTTGAATTTTTGGTAGGGGTTCGATTTATCGAACCCTTTTACGGGCTTGATAAATCAAGCCCCTACAATGTTTAATTTTCATTTTTTATCGAGATAGGGGGTCTCTGATATAAAAAACGCGTTTTTATCAATTTTTTTCACACCTTCTCAGTTATTGGTGGAAATTATTGCAGTTAATGTAGATACGCAAAATTTTGGAGACGCAAAATTTTGCGTCTCTACAAAATATCGGTTACCTTCTCATTTAAAATATGGAATTTACCCCATTAACTCTTTTGAGCTCATCCACAACCCATGTATATTGCAGTAGCTTGAGGCATAAATTGTTCCGGGTTTTTCTGTCTTAAAACTTAAGGTAATTTCATGATGTGTATATACTGAACTTGTATCAGCCCCTTGAGCAGATTCTCCGTGAGCGCTAAATTCCGACCTGCCTATATAGCAGGGAAATTTTTCTCCCTTTGGGTGGAAATAAACGTCGATCCATCGGATATGATGTTCTGTTTTATTCGGATGAGCTATTTCCTTGCCGACAGAAACCGTAACTTTAATGAAATCTCCCTTTTTTAATTTATCCGGTGCTTCAATCACGGGGACATGTTTTTCCTTTTTGAAATCATCGGACTGGAATAATTCTTTAAAATCCGCCATGTTAATCTCCTTTTCAAAATTTTAAGATTACATACATCTCATATCCTCTCCGCAGCAAACAAGATCACAAGTATCACAGTCGGATATATCCTCGAACGCGATAACCTTACCGCATGAATCACAGATATATTTATTCTCTTTTTTTGCTTTTTGATTTA
>JACQWU010000108.1 GCA_016209155.1 Candidatus Desantisiibacteriota bacterium
TTATCAATTTGAAATGATATAACTTTGCCTTTTTCTTTCTCTTTTGCTCCAACAGCTAAAATTGCCGTGAAGTTACCGCCCGCGGTATTTAGACTTAAAGGCAAAACATATCCAAGAATACTGCCTTTTGTAAATGGCGGCTTATAAGTATCATTTTTATAAACCACATATACAGGATAGACGGAATCCTCAGGAGTAATATCATAATCAGGGGTTTTTCCCAATCGTTCCTCGATAAGATTCCGGACATTTTTTAAAGATATTAAATCCACGACATATCTTGAGGCATCCGGAAAGATTTTTTTTATTTGGGGTAATGCATCCTGTTCCAAAAGAGGGGTTTTCTTTTTGTTCTCTATCAATTTTTTAACATTCGCAGAAACTTCATCTTTTTTTATTTTATTCCCAAATTTAAAATCATCAAGATATACAAAAACTTTTTTTGTTCCGCGCAGGGTCCTTTTAAATCCTTCTTTTTCTTTTTGTGTCGGATCCTGAATGCGGCTTACCATATCTAATGCTAAAATGTCTTTATCTGTAACTTTTAATTCATCAAGCTCATCATGAATATAAAATTGTTCGAGGGAAAGTCCAATGAACTGGGAATAAAATTCTTTAGTCTGGAGAAGATTTTTTTCAAAAGAGGGCAGTTTCTGATAATAAAATTCCTGAACTCTTTCGTCCGTATCAAACGCAAACATTATCTGCGAATTATCTGCTCCGGGCCAGCCTTGATTAGCCCCAAAGACCCACCCGATCCTTTCAGTTCCTTTTAATATTTCATAAAATACGTAAGGGATGTCTTTAGTTTCCCAGATTGGATCCCATTTGTCACTCAGGCGTTTTTCAAGTTCGCGGTATAAAATTTCACCGCCAACACCGCGTTTATCACCAACTTCATCGGTTCGGGCAAATTCAGTACGATAATTTGTCCTGTCAGGAAAAAGCCTGATAGAATCCTGATCCGCATTGGTCAATTGACATGGTACAACCTGAGCCTGAGAAAACAAATTTGTTGCTTTAAATATTACAATACTTACAAAAATAAAAACCAATATTATTTTTTTCATGGAAACTCCTAATGCGGGCAGGCGCAAGACCTGCCCCTACAAATATCATTTTTCTGCTTTTTCGTCCCTCGTCCCAATGAGCGAAGCAAATGGTCGTCCTTCGTCCATCGTGTTTTTACCACTCCAGCCATCCGCCGCCTTTCTGGCCGTAAAACATTATTCCGATCCATGTATCTTTTTTGCCGAAAATAGTATTGAAATCTTTTGATACTACAAATTGAATGTTATAGTTGGCGGAAAAACTATAACTTAATCCAAATCTTCCGGTTGTATTACTGTCATTAAGATTTGAATTTAAAGCCTGTGTGAGGTTTTCATATTGCAGATAAGTTGACCAGTGACCTTTGCTGTCAAGCGCATATTTTAGTTCTGCAAACTCACCCAGAACATTCTCTTTGCTTGCATCTTTACCTGTAGAAATTTCACCTCTTAATCGCAATGGCCCGAATATTTTTTGACCGTCAATTCCCGTGCGCCATCTTTCAATAATACTGCCGGTAAATAGTTCTTCCTTATCATCCATGTCATAACTGCGTAATTTTTCCACACCCATTGGGTCAAAAATTCTGCCTGTTAAAAAAGAAATTCCCAGCCATTCATTAAGATGTTCCCCGATGCGCGGAGTTGAAAGTTTACCTGCAACTGTAAAATTATCATTTTTTTCAAAATATTCCATTCCCGAACCGCGTGTTAATCCCAATTGATATTCCAATATGTCATTTTGTCCTTCAATTGCCGTTCCCCAGTCTCTGTCAAGACCGGTAAACTCCATTGTAGGGCTTTGCAGAAATGATCCATGTGTGTCGATCCACGGCTGGATACCATATGGAATATAAAAATGCCCCAATCTTACTGTAATCATAGGTATCCCTGTACGGAACCTGAGATACGCATTATGCAGTTCAATTACAGCCTGATTTAGATTGTCTGTATATTCACGAGGCATTTTTTCGCCATAAGCAAACTGGTTATTGTAATATGCTGCCCTGAACTGTACATTCATATCTCCAATCTGTCCCCTGGGGCCGGAAAATGTTCCGAACAAAATAAACCCGAGTGAATTTCTGCCTTCAGCTTCTTTTAATTGAGAAGAATAACGGTTTGATGAATAAATCTCTTTGTAAAGAATATAACTCTCTTTATTTTTTATAGCATCAAAAAGATTTATAAAATATGGTTTATCTTCTTTTGCAGTCTCTTTTTTGCCCAGTTCATTCCCAATTTCATCAAAAATATCATCTGAAGCCAGGAGCATAGTATTTATCAATAATATAATTAACAAAATTATAAATATAATTTTATTCTCTGTGCCTCTGTGCCTCTGTGGTTTAGTATCCATCATCTGTCTCCATACTTTTCACTCATACCGCATTCCGGACACTTTCCTTTTTCAAGATAAAATTTTTCCTGATGTTCTTCCATAGGACATACATAAATTTCGCAGACCTTTTTTTCTTTTAATTTCATCGCGCATAAAGGACAATCTCCCGGATTTGCATATGCTGTGTTTTTATGCTCTTCCATTGGGCATACATAAACTTTAATTACAGAATCCACATCACATCATGAATGGGTGGTATCCTTTTCTTCTTTTTTCTTATCATGAGATTTATGTCCTGTACCCGCATAAATATTTATTATAAGATTTGCAGCGAATACAAAAACTAAAAGCGTGATAAACAGCAATATTGATTTTTTCATTGGTTATTGCCTCCGGAGTTTATTTATAAGTTAATTGAGCGATTTTATATATTGATGCTGCAAGTCCCGCTTGATTTGAAATTATTCTTAAATAAAAGATTTTGGACATGCGGCAGCAATAATAATTTTACCTTTTAAAGAATTGTGTAATTTAATAGCAGAGATTTGAATCAAATTATAAGAGAACAATTTTTTATATATAAAGGGAGTACACACTTTGCCAGTAAAATGGCATTTGAAATTTTTATATCGGATTTTATTGATACTTTAAAAAAACGTGAAGGATTTAAACCCGGAATTGTATGTTCCGAAATATAAATTGATATCTGGCACTTACAGGATTTTTTTGTTTTGTTATCATGAGAAGCAGGATTTTTTTTACAGCAGGCATGCTGATCTAAAGAGGAAATTACAGGTTTATTGTTTATATATGAGGCATTAAAACAATCCTGACAAGCCAGGAGTGCTGAGCTATTTAATAATATAAAAAAAATCAAAAATATTTTAAAATTATTATATTTTGTATGAATTGTATTCATTTTTATAAGTCCTTTAATATTAATAATACTTTATTCAATATAAGAATAACATTATAATTATGGTTTGTCAAGTTTAATACTCGGCATTCAGCAATCACAAGAACATTTTGTGAATTCAAGAAAATATTGGTATGGTAAAAAATCAAGCGACCGGTTTAGAATATACCCTGCTTCCTGAAATTCTTTTTTGACTATTTCTTCTGATAATTCATTTTTAATAGTATAAGAATATGGCCCGGCAGGTATTGATTTTTTATAATAATCTTTTCTATAATCAATGATTATTATTCTGCCGTCTTTTTTTAAACTTTTTGATAATTTTTTAATATAAGATGTTCTTTCTTCAATATAATGATATGTATTACACATAAATATTATATCTATTGAATTATTATCCAGTTGCGGATCGTTAGGTCTAATTAGAAGCGGGATATAATTTTTTAGTTTTAATTTTTGAGCGTAGTTTTTCATATATTCAACCATTGATGGTTCAATATCTAAACCTAATGCTTTCCCCTTATCCCCGACTTTCTCCGCAAAACGTCTGGTAAAATAACCTGTCCCTGCACCAATGTCGGCAATTATGTCACCTTCATTTAAATTAATATTTTTTATAACTTCATACGGTCTCTGCCAGCTTTCACGCTCAGGGGCTTCGTATTCCCTAACCCATAGTTCAATGCTATTAAATTTGTTAGAGGCAGCTAATGATTCATTTATTTGCTGACTAAAACAATTAACTATTAGATATGATAATGCAATTATAATTATAATAAAGCAGGTTATATTTTCTTTAAATTTTTTTTTGGACATATTCTTCATATCATGATTTACATTTTTTTTAACATAAAGTTTCACTTTCGATGGTTTTAATGCACGGTGAATATTTAAGGATTTCTGAATCTTGCATGGCAAGATTCAGCTGTTATTTGTATTTTCCTCATGAATATATCTATTCTAAGAGCCAATCCTCCGGAAATTCATTATGTTGATCCTGCAGTAGTGCCGTATGGTGCGGCATCCAATATAACTATAATTGGTAAAAATTTTTCTGAAAATATGGATATTGTAACATTAAGTCAGAATATGTATTTGCTTTCAACATGGAACGCAGTCCAGTCAATTGAAGATATATGTTTAAAGGATGATTATGTTTTTCTTGCATGCGGAATAAAAGGATTGGTTATATTACAAATAAGCGATCCTTTTAAACCGGCAAAGTTTGTTAGTTCATTTTCGACTAATACCTCTATCCACAAGGTTTTCGTTGAAGAAAATTATGCTTATATAACAGACGATACTAAACTTTATATTATTGATATAAATAATATTACTGCTCCTGATATTGCAGATAAAATAATTTTATCTTCTTCCCCTCAGGTTTTATTTGCAAAAAACGGGCTGGTATATCTCGGGTACGGGAAAAACGGAATTCAAATAATAAATGCCGCCAATCCTCATGATATTAAAGTAATATCGCAATCTGCATCATTTCCTGTTTATGATATTATAATTGATGGAAATTATTTATTGATTGCAAGCGGAAATAGCGGGTTTACAATATTTGATAATAGAGTACCTGAAAAACCATTACTCATAAATACTTTTAAGGTTACGGGATTTGTGAGATCACTGTTCAAAGGTAATAAATTCCTGTATTTAGCCTGCGAAAAGGATGGAATTCAGATTTTTGATATATCAGAAAAAACTAATCCGGAATTTATTTTAAAGATAGACATAAATCAGGAAATTAAATGTGTACAGAAAATAGGGAATTATCTTTATGTTATGTCAGATAAAGAAATTTTTATGATAGATTTAATCAAATTCAATTCTCCAAAATTAATTAAAAAATGGAAAGCTTCTTCAAATTTAAACAGAATTATAGGTTTTAATAATTATTTATATTTGATTGATTCCGGCGGTAATTTTCAGATTTTATCGGGTTTTTGGAAGATAGATGATTATAAATATATTGATAATAAGATGATAGTAATAATGGTTTCTAAACAAATGCCGTCGGATATTTATGATATTGCTGTAATAAATAATAATACAGAAGAAAATGGAAGCCTTAATAAAGCCATTACAGTTAATAAGCCGGTGGTCAAGGTCAGCTTTATTGCACCGGGCAGTATTGTTTCAGGTACACACAGGGATATTATTGTTATCGGACAAAATTTTATTCCCGGAGCTAAAATAGAAATTGACGGGAAATTATGCGCAAATATGGAAATATTTTCACAGGCAAAATTGAAAGCCACTTATGATGGAGATTTACCTGTTGGTTCTTATGATGTTAAAGTTATTAATCCGGACGGGCAGACTGCGGTTTTACCGAAAGCATTTAATGTAATAGAACAAAAATTTTCAATTAATAATGTTGAACCGGGGAAAATAAATTATGATGATCATAAACGCAGCCTGACTATAAGAGGAGAAAAACTTAATAAAACAAATAAAATAATTTTATGGGGAAATGGTTCTTATCTTGTAAGTAATTGTGACACTCCCGGTAATGCAATATCAGTTTTGGTAGCTAAAAATTATTGTTTTGTAGCAGATCAAAATTCCGGTCTTACCGTAATAGATATTACAAATCCTGTTTTTCCGGCAATTATCAGTAATTTAGATACTCCGGGCAGTTGTGACGGGATATCTCTATATCACACATGGGGTTACCTTGCTGATGGCGAAAGCGGAATACAGATAGTTGATGTTAAATATCCGGATAAACCTGCGATTATCTGGTCATGTGATACACACGGATATGCTTATGGAATTCTGCTTTATAAAGGACATATGTATGTCGCTGACGGTAAAGCCGGGCTTGCTGTATTTTCGTTTGAAAATCAATATAATCTTCTTCCTGTTGCAAGAGCTAAAACAAGCGGTGCGATTTACAGTATAGCGATTAAAGATAATTACATTTTTGTGGCAAGCGGTGATGTGGGTATGTCTAAAGGAGAGGGGATTATTGTTATGGATATTTCTGACCCTGTGAGCCCAAATACAAAAGCAATTTTTAAGACGCAAGGTTCGGCTAATGCTCTTCAAATTGTAAATAATTTTTTATATGTTGCAGATGGTGAAGGTGGATTTTTAATATTCGATATATCAAATCCTGAAAATCCGGCACTTATCGGATCTTTCGATTTAAAAGTAAATCTTTTTAATATTTTTGTGGATTCAAATGCTGAATATGCTTATATTACTGCCGGTAAAAAAGGTTTGTATATATTTGATGTGAAATTTCCAAATAATCCGTTTCCATTATCATCATTTAAGACATCAGATAATGCAAATGGAGTATTTGTAAAAGACAATTTAGCATTTATTGCCGGAGGAAAGGAAGGGCTTTCAATAGTTGATATTAGTAATAATGTTAATCCGATGAACATTAATGTTTTAGCAAAAAATAGTTTAACTGTTGATGTTGCATGCGTTGGAAATTACAGTTACTTGGTTGATCATATTAATGGGCTGGTGGTTGTAAATACTGCGGGACCGCGTTTAAAAATAGAATCTGAGCAGAAATTATCAGGTAAGGGAATGGATATAGAAATAAATAATAATTATGCTTATATTGCGTCAGGTGAAAAAGGGTTGATAATATTTTCCCTTGAGAATCCTATAAAACCAGAACTGGTAAGTAAGCTATTTTTAAAGGCTAATGCTTATAATGTAAGTATAGTTAAAGATACAGCTTATGTATCATGTGTAGATGACGGAGTTTTTATCGTAAATATAAAAAATCCGAAGAATCCTGTTATTATTGGTTCTTTTAAAACAAATGAAAAAGCATACAGGACTTTTGCTGATGATAAATATGCTTTTGTGGCAGATTATAATGCAGGACTTTATATTGCTGATATATCAAAATCCAATAATGTAAAAAAAATAAGCAGTATTAATACCAAAGGATATGCCAATGATGTTATAGTCAGAGGTAAATATGCTTTTGTTGCGGCAAGCGATATGGGACTAATTGTAGTCGATATTTCTGATCCGCAAAATCCAAAAATAGTTTCTTCCTGTAAAACCGAAGGATCTGCAAACAGTATAAAGATTGACAGGGATATCGCAGCTTTAGCCTGTACAGCATACGGGGTGTTTTTTATTGATATTACCAATCCGCTTAATCCGTTTGTAATAGGCAATTATTATACGCCTGGTACTTCTTATAACGTTCATATTGCTGATAATAAATTGTATGTGGCTGACGGGAATTTCGGGCTTAATTTTTTTAATATGCCAATTGTAATTGACAAATTTACCGTTTTAGATGAAAATACTGTGAATTTTGAAGTTCCGGTTAAACTTTCACCCGGTACCTATAATATAACACTGGTTAATCAGAAGGAAAACAGTATCGCAATGAAAAATAATATTTTTAGTATTATTAAAAAATAAAAAATGAAGGATAATTAATTTTATGAAATTTTTAACTTTTCAGGATATTATTTTAAAGCTGCAGAATTATTGGGCAGGCAAAGGATGCATTCTTTGTCAGCCGTATGATCTTGAAAAAGGTGCGGGGACCTTTAATCCCGCCACTTTTTTACGTGTACTGGGTCCCAAACCATGGAAAGCTGCTTATGTGGAGCCTTCACGCAGACCATCTGACGGACGATATGGCGAAAATCCCAATCGTCTTCAGTATTTTTATCAATATCAGGTAATATTAAAACCCGCTCCGGAAGATGTCCAGAAATTATATCTTGACAGTTTATATATTTTAGGGATAGATCCGCATAAACATGATATAAGATTTGTTGAGGATGATTGGGAATCCCCGACGCTTGGCGCCTGGGGATTAGGCTGGGAAGTATGGC
>JACQWU010000109.1:0-10756 GCA_016209155.1 Candidatus Desantisiibacteriota bacterium
CTAAAAAGGGTATTATTGAAAAAGCTGAGCAATCATATCAAAATGCAATAAAACTTATTCCTGAACATCCATATGCTTATCGCCAAATTGGTGAGATGTATCGAAATAAAGGTATAAAGGGGCTTGGAAAAAAGGAAATTGAAAAAGCAGAAATGCTTGACAAAAAATTTTCAGTGGTTTTAATGGAACCATCAATAGATGAGAAAGATTTTTATAGTGATATAGGATTGGAATATTTAAAGAAAGATGATCTTGAAAAAGTAAAAGAGTATTTTAGTAAATCCATTGAAGTTAAAAGCGAAAAAAATTATAGAGGATATTACAATATAGCTCAGATTTATATGAAAAAGAATGATATGCAGGAAGCAGAAAAAATGTTCAAAATAGTTTTGGAAATTAATCCGGAATTTGAGCCGGGATTAATAGGGCTTTGTGATCTATATTATAAAAATAATAATTATAAAAATGCTTTTTTGTATTTAAAAAAGGCAATTCAGGTGAATCCTTTTGAAGGTGAATATTATTTAAAATTAGGGAGTATTTACAAAGAATTAAATATGAGAGAGGAAGCAAGAACAACTTTTCTTAAGTATCTGGAGGTTGAACCTTTTGGTAAAGATATTGATAATGTTAAAAAATATTTAAGTGAGTTAAAATAAAAGTCTATTGGTTATTTTAGAAGTGTTATACGTCGTAGTTCCTGGCATTTACAATGTTTTTTTTCATATAATAATATATTTAATGCATCAATTAATACTCTGGCAATATTAACCCCTTCAGTAGTGAAAATATTTTTAAATTCATCATAATCCCAGTCTTTTATAACCCCTTCCGCATAATTTACTATCATATATATTCCGGCGTAACATGAGCCAATCTCTCGTGCTAAATAAACCTCGGGACAAATACTCTGTCCAACTACATTTGCTCCGCAGATTGACATCATCTTTATTTCAGCTCTGCTTTCAAAATGTCTGCCGTCTGTATTTGAATATACACCTTCTGTAAACAAGTTTCTTTCAGGTAAAAATTTTTGCGCAGATTTTTTTAATGCATTTCTTAAATCAGAGCAGAAAGGATCTCTCATAATAAGAAGATAATCTTCTGTCAGGTTTACAGAACGCCTGGAGGAAAAATCAATATAGTCGTGAGGAATAATCAAGTCCTTTGGATGAAATAGTGTATTTATACTGCCAACCCCGCCTTCAACAAGAATATTTTTTATCCCGGCTTCTTTGAAAACCCAGAAAATTTGTTTTGAAGCAAGTGCACGGTCAACTCCTCTGCGCCATCCATGCATTTTGCAGGTAAGAATAGGTTCTTTGCTTAAATTGAAAATAGTAAAAAGAGGACTTTGACCAAAAGGGGTAGAAAAAAAAATATTTTTATTTATTATTTCAATTTGATCAGACAGACAGCATTCCGGAAAATCTACAGCAAATGTAGATGATCCGCCTATTATTGCATATTCAGCATTTGGAATGTTCATAAGTTCTCTGTCACTATTAAGGTATTTAGTTGGCTGAAGGCTTAAGTACGTTAGCTATCATGATTTATACTTATAAACCCTCCGCCTTCAGTCTATCTGGTTGAATTATATTATATACCATAAAAAGCATCAGAGCGCAATTTAATTATTAATATATTCTGTCGAATCTTTTATATTGTTTTTAGAACGAGGCCAGAATAAATATATTAAAGTCAGGGAGAATATAGGCACTACAGCATAAATTAAATAAGCAATATTTAATGCTTTTAAAATTATACCTGCGGCAAAAAGACAAATAAAAGAATATAGCCAGCACCCGGCTACAATAAGGCTGACTGTTAATCCCCATGCTTTATTTTTCCATAATCCATATGCGGCAACACCGCCTAAAAGGACAAGTGAAAGGTCAGATGTGACAAATATTTTGCATAATCCAATATAATTATAATTTTTAAGAGGCATAGGCAGTAAATTTGTAAAAATTAATATATACCAGATAGAAATAAGTAAAATGATAGAAATAATTGATACCGCAAGCTTCAAACTATTTGATAATTTTTTCATATTTTCTCCTTTTTTATTTATTAATTTAAAAAATATTTTAAAACGCTGTAAGAATATCAAAAAAAAATCATGACTATCAAGGATTTTCCGTGTAAAAGTATAAATAGGGGGTTGAAAAGCAATTATCGACCATTAAATGGTAAAAAAAGGAGATTGAAGGCATAAATGATAATTTAATTGCTTTTTATTAATAACCTGATATACTGATAAATTGATATTATATTAGTTTTTTAATAGAAAGAAAAAAAATGGATGAAAATTTTTCAAAAGATAATGTCATAGATATCAGGAGTATAGCTTTTAAAATTAAAGAATTTCTTAGGAATTTGCATAATAAGCTATGGTTGTTTGGTATTATTTTTTTAGGTTTTATTATATTGATGTCAACTTTTTATACTATTGCTCCTGAGGAACTTGGTGTGGTATTAAGATTGGGAAAATATTCACATATTACTTCCCCGGGATTACATTTCAAAATACCTTTCGGTATAGATAATGTCTACAAAGTAAAAACAGAAATGGTTTATAAACAGGAATTTGGATTCCGAACAATAGAATCTGGTGTGCACACTGAATATGAAAGGACAGGCTACGATGACGAATCTTTAATGTTAACAGGAGATTTAAATGTAATCGACCTTGAATTTGTGGTGCAATATCGCATTAAGGATCCTCTTCAGTATTTATTCAAAGTAGCTGATGTGGAAAAAGCCATAAGAGATGTTTCAGAAGCGGTTATACGTAAAATTACAGGGAATAAAACATTTGACGGGATTTTGATTAACAGAGTTGAGGTTGCGGATGCGGCACAGCAGGAATTACAAAAAATATTGGATTTGTATGAAACAGGGATTAAAATCATCACAATTAAACTTCAGGATGTAAATCCTCCGGATCCTGTTAAGCCGGCATTTAATGAAGTGAATGAAGCTATTCAGGATAGAGAGCAGCTTGTTAATCAGGCGCAGGAAAAATATAATAAAGAAATTCCCATGTCAAAAGGTGAAGCAGACCGCATTATTGCTCAGGCAGAAGGATATGCCATGGAAAGAGTGAATACCGCCGAAGGAGATGCTTCAAGATTCAAATCAATATTGAAAGAATATAAAAAATCAAAAGAAGTTACACGCAGACGATTTTATCTTGAAGCAATGCGTAAACTAATACCTCAAATAAAAGAAATTTATATTATGGATGAGGATCAAAAAACCGTTCTTCCATTTATGAAACTGGGTAAAAATCAGGAGGCGGTAAAATGAAAACACATAAAATCATAACAGGGATAATCATGTTTTTTGTTTTTATATCCTTTAATGATGCCTTCTATATTCTGGATGAAAGTGAGCAGGTGGTTATAACTCAATTTGGAAGGCCTATAGGTAATCCCATAAATCAGGCCGGAGTGTATTTTAAAATACCATTTATTCAAAAGAAAAATATATTTGAAAAAAGAATTTTGATCTGGGAGGGAGATTCCAATCAAATACCCACTAAAGACAAAAAATACATATGGGTAGAAACTACCGCCCGATGGAAAATTGAAGATGCTTTAAAATTTCTTCAGACAACAGCCAGCTATCAGGTCGCCTACTCCAGAATGGATGATATTATTGATGCTGTTGTCCGCGATATTGTATCAAGCAACCCGTTAATAGAAGTTGTTCGAACCCAGACTCTTTTGGCTGATGAACAAATTAAAAATCAATATGTTCCGGGTATGGCAAAAAATGTTAATGAAGAAGAATATACAGAAGAAATTAAAATCGGAAGAGAGAAAATTACAAAATTAATTCTCGAAGAATCCGCCAAACTTATTTCACGTTTTGGTATTAAACTTGTGGATGTAAGGATAAAGCGCATTAACTATGTTGAAAGTGTCCGAAATAAAGTTTACCAGCGTATGATTTCAGAAAGGAAACGTATTGCAAGCGCTTACCGCTCGGAAGGAGAAGGCAAAAAAGCGGAAACAATGGGGCAAATGGAAAAAGAACTTCAGCAGATAAAATCAGAAGCATATAAAAAATCTCAAGTAATTTGCGGTGAAGCCGATGCAAAAGCCACACTGATTTACGGATCAGCATATAATGAAGACCCTGAATTTTATGCGTTTTACAAAACACTGGAAACATATTCGGAATTAAAAAATGATAATGCATGTTTAGTCTTGTCAACGAACAGCGATTTATATAAATATCTTAAAAAAATACAATAAAAAATCTTTCTATATCATTCCCGTGAAAGCGGAATTTATCAGATGTGCGATATAATACTATTTTATAAAAAAAATACAGGAGAAAAAAATTGATTAATATTGATTTTGATAAAAGCGGCGGGATAATACCTGCTGTTGTTCAGGATTATGGGACAGGCGAAGTACTTATGCTGGCTTATATGAATAAGGAAGCTTTTGAAAAAACTCTGGAAACAGGGAAAGGATATTTTTTTAGCCGTTCCAGAAATAAACTGTGGCTAAAAGGTGAAAGTTCAGGGCATGTGCAGATTGTAAAGGAAATATTGATAGACTGCGATAATGATACTCTGCTTTTAAAAGTTGAGCAGATAGGCGGCGCCGCATGCCATACCGGATATAATTCCTGTTTTTTTCGTAAAATAAGCGGCGAAGAAATGAAAATAATAAAGGACAAAAAAGTTTTTGATCCTGAAAAAGTATATGGTAAATAGAAGAAAGGCGGAAAATCATAAAATGAAACTTAAACTGGGTCTCCCAAAAGGCAGTTTGCAGGAATCAACTTTAAAGATGTTTAAAAAAGCCGGATTTAATATAAATGTAGGCTCGCGGTCATATTTTCCATCCATTGATGATGATGAAATTGAGTGTATGCTGATACGCGCGCAGGAAATGGCAAAATATGTTGAGCAAGGGGTCATGGATTGCGGACTGACCGGTAAAGACTGGATAATAGAAACTGATTCAGATGTTGAGGAAGTGGCTGACTTGATATATGCAAAACAGGGTCTGCGTCCGGTGCGCTGGGTGGTTGCTGTTCCCGAAGATTCAAAAATGAAATCAGCAAAAGATCTTGAAGGAAAACGGATAGCAACCGAAGTAGTTAATATTACAAAAAAATATTTAAAGAAAAACGGGGTAAAAGCTGAGGTGGAGTTTTCCTGGGGGGCAACAGAGGCAAAAGTCCCTAACCTTGTTGATGCTATTGTGGAGATAACAGAAACAGGATCATCTCTTCGTGCAAACAAGTTGAAAATTATTGATACGATAATGGAATCCACAACAAAATTTGTTGTGAATAAAAAAGCCTGGCAGGATAAATGGAAAAAACACAAGATTGAAAATATACTTACTTTACTGCGGGGTGCTCTGGCGGCTGAAGAAAAAGTGGGGATAAAACTTAATGTAAGCGAAAAAAATCTTGATGAAGTATTGTCTCTTTTACCGGCTTTACGTACTCCGACGATTTCTCATCTGGCAGAATCAGGCTGGAAAGCGCTGGATACAATTATTGATGAAAAAACAGTGAGAGACCTTATCCCAAAGCTGCGAAGAGCCGGCGCTGAGGGAATTGTTGAGTATCCTTTAAATAAAATAATAGAATAACACTACTGCTATCATATTTATAGTGCTTTAGAAACAAAATCAGGAGAGTGGCAAATGCAGAATACAAAGAATAAAGCACAAAACGAAAAGAACAAAACAAACAAAACAGATATCCCGTCATCCGCACAATTTTCAATTAGCGGTTTACGCATTGGATTTGGGTATGATATCCATATTTTTGCGGCGGGACGTAAATTAATGCTGGGCGGTGTGCAAATATCTTATCCCCTGGGACTGGCCGGTCATTCTGATGCAGATGTGCTTTTGCATGCTATATGCGATGCTCTTCTCGGAGCAGCCGGATTCATGGACATAGGGAAACATTTCCCCAATACAGATTTAAAATACAAAAATATTTCCAGCTTGATTTTGCTAAAACATGTTGCGGTTAAGATAAAAAAAGCAGGTTTTTCCATTATCAATATAGATACTACTGTGCTCGCTGAACAACCTAAAATAAGCCGGTATGTTAGCTATATGATTAAAGTAATATCCGAAGTCCTTTCTCTTAATACTTCATGTTTAAACATCAAGGCAACAACTGCTGAAGGGCTGGATGCAATTGGAAGGAAAGAAGGAATAGCAGCATATGCTACTGCTCTTTTATATACTGAAAGAGGGTAAAAAGGATTAGCTCCGGTGATATTAAATATCTTCTTAAGCATTCTAACTGTCAGCCTTATATCTTTAATAGGTATTGCAAGTTTTATTATAAACAAAAAAAATATGGAAATGACGCTGATCTTTCTTGTAAGTTTTTCTGCCGGCAGTCTGCTGGGAGATTGTTTTATCCATATTTTGCCTGAAATAATAAAAAAAATAAATTTCGGACTTGCACCCGCACTTTTGATACTCTGCGGGATACTTCTTTTTTTTATTTTAGAAAAATTTATATTCTGGCGTCATTGTCATGTCCCGACTTCTTCAGGTCATCCGCATCCTATTGTTTTAATGAATCTCGTCGGAGACGGACTTCATAATTTCATTGACGGGATGGTTATAGCAGGCAGTTATCTCCTCAACACGCATATTGGACTTACCACCACAATTGCTATAATATTTCATGAAATACCGCAGGAGATAGGAGATTTTGGAGTTCTGATTTATGGTGGATTTACAAAAAAGAAAGCTCTTTTTTTTAATTTTTTATCTTCTTTAACCGCATTTTTAGGTGCGGGATTTGTTTTAATATTAAAAGATAGTTATCAGGATTTTTCAACCCTAATTATGGCTTTTACTGTAGGAGGTTTTATTTATATAGCCGGAGTCGACCTCCTCCCTGAATTAAAAAAAGAAACAGAATTAAATAAGTCTTTACTGCAGATGGTTAGCTTTATTCTCGGGATGGGGATAATGGTTTTTTTTGTTTACATGGAATAATATTTCATTAATAGAGAGTTCAGTTATTGAATAAATCCAGAGATAATACAAGATTCACAGAAATACCGGTCAGAGTAATTTTTAGTTTAATATTTTAATATATTTGTACCCTTTTAATAAGGCCATACTGCTAATTACTTGAAATTCTTCATCCCACCATAATTCATTGCCCGGTCCCGCAGAATCAGTATTTTTTAAAATAACATATTTTTTGTCTATGCGTTGAGTGTAATTTCCTTCAGGCAGAAATTCCGGCTGTCCCGAGATATATGAAAGCAGCCTCCATGGATCATAATTTAAACCGGTAAGATCAGTAAAGTTTTCCTGAGTATAGATAAATGTAGAAATTTCTTTTTTTGAGAGGTCATTTAAAAATATTTTTTTCGGTGAAACTATAAATATTTTTTCAATATTTCCCGGGGCACCTTTTAATTCCAATCTAAAATTAGACGGGTACGATATAAAAAAAATACCCCTTAAATAGACCAGCTTATTCTCTACTTTGCCAGAGACTGAAATTAGACCCTGCAAACCTGCGAGTTTGTTTTTTTTTATCCTTTATTTTATTAAGAACGTATAATGGAGAAATGTTTTCGCTGTTTTTGATAACATATAGATTCCTGGCAGGAACGCAGGAATAAAGTGTCAAAAATAATAAAAATATTATTATTATTTTAATTTTTCTTTTAACTCCTCTTTTTTCTTCTCAACTTCTTTTATATTTTCAGGATTGAGTTGTATGGATTTTTCATATGCTTCTATGCTTTCCTTGTAACGTCCCAGCTTATTATAAATATCACCCAGATGTTCATATAAAATAGCATCAGTTGTCACATATTTTGCGCTTTCAAGCTGATATTTTAATGCTTCTTCATAATTTTTTTTCTGATAATACACCCATGCCAGGCTATCAAGGTAATAACCATTTTTTGGATCTATAGAAAGGGCTTTTTGCACCAGAGTCAATGCTTCATCAAGGTTAATCCCATGCTCTGCATAAAGATATCCTATATAATTGTAAGCATCGCTATTGCCAGGGTTTATTTCCATTGTACGTTTAAAATGTAATATTGATTTTTCAGTATTTTTCATTTTATCGTACATTACACCAAGATAGTAATGTCCATATTCATCATTAGGATTATTAATGCATATTTTTTCTAATATTTCTATGGTTTTAGTATAATCTTTTATTTGCCCATAACCCAGAGCCAGGAGTAGAAGTAATTTAGGATTATCCGGAATATTATTCAGCCCTTTTTCCATTATGTCTATAACATTCTGCTTTTTCCCCTGTTTTTCATAGATATATGCTAACCGCATGTATGCTTCGATATTTTTGTTATTTAAATTCAGTATGCGGTTATATTGATATATTGCATCATCATATAATCCTTTCTGTTCATATAAAATACCTAATGCCAGGAGTACATCAACATCATCTTTGTTCTTTTCTCTTATAGATTTAAACTCAGCAAGAGCTTTATCGTTTTCACCTATTTCTATAAGAAGTTTTGCTCTATTTTTTCGTGCGCGTTCATTATTTGGATTTAAATTAAGTATATTTGTATACTGCTCAATCGCTTTTTCTTTTTTATTTAATCTTTCATAAATCATTGCGAGTGAAAATTGCGCAAATGTATGACCGGGATTATCCTCAAGAACTTTTTCCAGCTCAGCCGCTGCCTCATCATATTTTTCCAGATCATAAAAACAGAATCCCAGATTTAGATGCGCTAAAGCATTATCAGGATCTTTTTTTACAACAATTTTAAAGTGTTCAATAGCTTTCTCCTGATTATTTTCTTTAAAATAGATAGTGGCAAGATGGAAGTTTGCATCAATATTTTCCGGATCAATTTTTCCAACAATTCTCTGATAAATTTTTTTGGCTTCTTCGATCTGGTTTTGATGAAAATATATAGTAGCCATGTCAAGCAGTGGGGCTACATAAGTTGAGTCAAGAAGAGCAGCTGATTTAAGTTCTTTCATGCCTTCCTCAGTTTTCCCAACCCTAATATAAACCTTTCCCAGGTTGTAACGTATGATTGGCGCATTCTCATCAGCCTGAACAGCCTTCTTATATTCTTCTATAGCTTCGGGCAGCATCCTGTTATTCTCGTAAAAATTTCCCATTGAAAAATGTGAATAAGCTGAAGCACTGCTGTCGGATATATCGGATGAGGGGATTGATTTTGTTTCTTCTTTAACATATTTTTTCCCGCATGCATTTAAAATTAAAGAAGAAAATACTAGTAAAAAAAGTATAAAACATTTCTTCATTGGCTCATTCTCCTTAAAATAAACATTGATTTATTATAGCATTTTAATTTTAATTTTTGCAATAAAATAAAAAGAATCTCAGAAATAGATGCTTTATCTTATTGTAGAAATTGCGTCCAGCTCAATTTCAAACAAAAGATCATCGCGGCAAATATCATTTTGAATAGTTATCATAGGGAATGAAGGTTTGCCTGTTTTTTTACAATATTTATCAAAAACAGCGGAATATTTTATATCTTTAAAATAAGTAATAGAGCGTATAACATTTGAAAAATTCATATCTCTTTGCTTAAGAATCGCTTCAATAACTTCCATTGTAAAGGCAATCTGCATATCTATATTACCGGCATGGACAGTTTTACCTTTAGTATCAATGCTTGCTGTTCCTGATATAAGGACCTTACGATTCACCGGCGTTATTATTTCCAATGCTCTGCTGAATGAACTGCCATATAAAGAAGGAGGATTCTGCAAAGGCGATATAAGTTCCTGTATTTTAATACGATCATTCCTTTTTACCTTAATTGCTACTACACCTGCAATAATTGCTGAATGAGCAATATTTTTTCCTCCTACACCTGTACTTACAGGAAACATTTTGTCATAAATATTTTTCTGCTTAAAAAAATCATTGCGCACAGTATTAAATTTGTCATACCATAAAGTGATATTATTATTATAAAACCATGTTCTTATAATATTTGATATATCCATTCCTGCAAGGTTCAGTATTTTTTCTATATTTACAAAAGTTTCTAATGTTTCTTTCTCCTGTAAATTGGAAGGAATTCCGGATGCATTGCCAATAATGCAGTATTTTGCATAATCATCTTCAAATACACGAGCTATTGGATTCTCCTGAGCAAATATCGTTTTGACAGGAATTCCCGATACTGCATAAATCTGTATTTCAACAGAGCTATTTTGAGAGCAGTATCCTCCTTCTACAAAAGTGATTGGCGAGCTTATATTGTCATATACATCATTTAAAGACTTCATACATAAATTAAAACCACTGGAGGAACCAAATATATCAAATTTAACAATCTCCGCATTAAGTTTTTTCAATAAAAACATTAACCTGTTGATATCCGATGATATTTTATCATCCGTATCAGGATGGATTGTAATATAAATTTCTTTAAAATGTTTTTCTGAACATATAACTATATTTATATTATTATCTGTCTGTTTCTGTATTAATTTATCTACTATACTATCTATCATCCGTATATAGCTCCTGGTTATATTATTCTTGCTAAAAGTCTTCCCACTTCATTCTATTCACCTGATAGTTACTATATATCACTATTATCCTCTAAAAGTTACCATACTATCATAATAAAAATTTTTTAGCGATTATACAACAAAAATAAATTATTGAAAATTAATAAATTAAGCTCAGGTTAATTTGGGGATGTGGTATAATTAAGTAATTATGATAACAAAATATCATGCAAAATATT
>JACQWU010000109.1:10813-13608 GCA_016209155.1 Candidatus Desantisiibacteriota bacterium
ATATCGTCGAGTGATGGCCTACCCCTTACGGGGAACCGACCGATATGATTATGCCAAAATAAGGATAAATTATGTATACTAAAAATAATTTATTAATACTTCCTATTATAGTTTTAATGTCAATTTCATTTTTATCCTGCTCAAAAAAACAAAATATTAAAAAGAGTAAAGATATAATAAAAAACAAACTACAAATTAAAGAAGAAAAGTTACAAATACTTTCAGAGAAAAAAGAAAAAGTCGAGAAATTATTAAGGGATTTAACTTCACAAGTTAAAAATTACGAAGAAGAACTTAAAGGAGTTGAAGGAGAAATATATGGAATTGAGAATCAAAAAATAGTATATACCAAAAATTCAATTTTGGCTGGATCTCAGCCAGATGGAATTATTGAATTTCAAAGATCCCCTGATATTGTAAATAAAGATGAAATAATTAGTAAATTAGAAGCTAAAAGAACTAAGTTAATAAATGAAATTAGTAAAGCAAAAGAAAATGTAAATAATGTTACTCCAGATTATGTCATTATACGTAAAGAATTTAATAAAACTAAGGAAGAAATAGATATTCTTAAAAATAAATTAAAATAATTGTGTAATCCATAGTTGACACCTGCCACTAACATGTCAGGTGCATCTGAACATTTTGTTATCTGAATTGGGCAACAAGCTGTTGCACAATTGCATTCACATAAATGGGAAATCCTTTTGTCAAAGAGCTTTTGCAGATTTCCTTGTAGGGGCGGCTCCCCGTGGCCGCCCTGAATTGAATGTTGAATTTTTTAGGATAAAGTGGAGGGTAGCATGAAATTTGAATTAAAACATGATCAAAATTATATAAAATGGTTATCAGATATTAAAACCAGGGTTCGACAGGTACAGCTTAAAGCTGCTGTAAAAGTAAATACAGAGCTTTTAATGTTTTATTGGGAGCTTGGCGCGGATATTGTCAAAAAGCAGGTTGATGCAAAATGGGGAGATGGGTTTCTTTCTCAATTGAGTAAAGATTTAACATCTGAATTTACTAATTTAAAAGGTTTTTCAAAACGAAACTTAGAGCTTATTCGACAATGGTATCTGTTTTATTGCGAAAAAATTCAATCCCCTGATTTAATTGCGAAACAGGCTGTTTCACAATTACCGGAAATTCAAAATAACCAACATCCTGTTGCACAAATTATTCAAATACCGTGGGGGCACAATATAATTATTGTCACAAAATGTAAAAGCGTTAAAGAAGCCCTATATTATGTGCAGAATACGATTACTCATAACTGGAGCCGCAGCGTGCTGGTTCATCAAATAGAAAGTGGTTTGTATAAGCGGGAAGGGAAAGCTGTTAACAATTTTACACTAACATTGCCAAAACCTCTGTCTGATCTTGCTATACAAACTCTTAAAGATCCGTATATTTTTGATAGCCAGTTGAAAAGTGAATCAGACCAACCAACAATTGGTATAATCATATGTAAAACAAAAGATAAGGTTGTGGTAGAATACGCATTAAGCGATATTAAAAAGCCTATCGGCGTTTCAGAATACCGGTTAACGCAGTCTTTGCCCAAAAAATTCAAATCCAGCCTGCCTTCAATTAAAGAGATTGAGGCAGAATTGAGCGTGATATCATGGATGGAAAGATGGAGTTAAATGATATTGGGCAGATGATTTTCAATGTTTGGGATGAAATACCAAAATATTATGATGGAATTGATATTGATGAATTTCAAATAATGCCGAATCATATTCACGGAATTGTAATTATAAAAAATAAAACGGGCAAACATGGGATAAAAGCGGGCAGGCACGGGGACCTGCCCGTACATGAACCCAAACGGGGATTGTCATTGCCGGATGTTATGGAACGGTTTAAATCATTAACAACGAAAAAATATATTGATGGTGTTAAATTGAATAATTGGAAACCATTTAATAAACGATTATGGCAGAGAAATTATTACGAACATGTTATTCGTGATGAAAATGATTTAAAATGTACAAGGGAATATATTATAAATAATCCTATAAAATGGGAAATGGACGAATATTATAAATGACGGGTATTGTATGGGCACCCCGAATTAAATGTTAAACATGAAATTAAATGGGAACGGTGAGAACAGAATTGTAGGGGCAGGTCCCCGTGCCTGCCCTGAATCGGATATTAAACATGAAATTAAAACGGAGCAAAATTGATGAATGGGAAAAAACAAAAACTTGAATTAACATGGATCGGCAAAGACGAAGAACCACGGCTTGAGCCGAGGATTTTGATTGAAGATCCTGAAAAATCATATGGGGAATGTAAGGGGCAGATACGGGATAAAGGCGGGCGATTGTGGGATGAAAGCGTGCAATTACAGGATAAAGGCGGGCGACTACAGGATACAAGCGGGCAATTACAGGATAAAAGCGGGCAGGCACGGGATAAAAGCGGGCAGGCACGGGGACCTGCCCCTACGAATACGAATATGTTGATTCATGAGGATAATTTGCTTGCGTTAAAGGCGCTGGAGCAGGATTTTGCGGGGAAGATTAAATGTATTTATATTGACCCGCCGTATAATACAGGAAACGCGTTTGAACATTATGATGATGGGATAGAACATTCTCTTTGGCTTTCTTTAATGAAACCCCGGCTTGAGAATTTTAAGAACTTACTTTCAAATGATGGGAGTCTTTGGATTTCAATTGATGATGATGAATGTCATTATTTGAAGGTGTTGTGCGATGAGGTTTTTGGAAGAAATAATTTTGTGGCAAATGTAATTTGGGAGAAAAAATATTCTCCACAAAATG
>JACQWU010000230.1 GCA_016209155.1 Candidatus Desantisiibacteriota bacterium
GCATATACTATATTATTATTTACTTTTATTCCTGTTACAATAGTATCTGTATCTCCTAATACTATATTATTTATTATACCGCTGCTGCCTTGAGCAGTACTTACAACTATTATTTTTCCGGAGGATCCAATATATAACCGCTCTACTATTTCATTTATTGCCATACTATAACTAATTCCGACATTTAAAATTGATCCTGCTAATGTTTTGGTAATACCATCTATTACTGTTAGATCATACTGTCCGGAATTAATAGCGGGATCATAGGAAAGTATTCCAATATAGATTTTATTCCTTGTCTCATCTATTGCTATTCCCCGCTGACGTATCCCTCCTATATTCTGAGATATTGTTGTTACTGTACCGCCGCTTGCACTAAATGATGTTATACTATCCCCGCCATAATTAATTACATATACTTCATTTGTCGCCTCATTTACCTCTATATCTCTTGGATTCTGCCCAACACTGACTGTTCCAAAAATTGAATGATCATCACCATTTATTATTGTTACTGTATTATCATTTGTATTTGTCACATATATAAAATTATAATTTTTGTTTACTGCAACATCATAAGGATTATTACCAACATTTATTGTCGCTATTACTTTGTTATAAGAAGATGTATTGGTTGAATCGCCATCTATTACTGATATTGTATTGCTATTGTAATTTGCTACATATATTCGTTTTGTATTTGAATTTATTGCTATCCCTTTTGGATTATCTCCTGTTTTGATTGGATTATTTGTTATACTATTTTTTATCGGGAGTACGCTGCTTTCGGTATTTAATGCATTTTGTACTGTGGCATGGCATGGTGAAGTTGCGCAATAAATATTGGTACTATGTTTAGAATTACCATCTGTAACTAATAGTTCTTTTGGACTATTATCCGGATTAGTTGAGGAATGTACTTCATGATGAGTTACATGGCAGGTACTACAATCAACCTGAAAATGGCACTTCTCGCAAGCCGGATTATTTGCCTGCAGATTTACACCGGAATGTTTTGCATGTAATACTACACCTTCAGTTATAGGGGGAATAGTTTTAAACATACCGTAATCTGTAGGAACTGCTCCATTATTGCATTCAGTCATAAGACTGGAATGACATACCGCACAGGAAGTCGCCAGATCAACGGATTGCTCAGCAAAATTACCATTCACACTTGCATGACACGCCGAACAATTCCGTGCATCAGGTAAATTATACGCGTATGTCCTATTTATATGTATTGCCCCCATCAATAAAAATACTAAAATTAATATTCTATTAATCAGCTGTCCATTCCTTTTTTTTGTTTTGACCATAAAATACACCCCCCATTATTTTAGTTAAAATTATATTTATTTATCTGGAAGTGCCAATTCATCCTGCCTTTTAAGGCAGGATGAATTGGCACTAAAATAAACAATAAATAATCCCTGTCAGAGACAGAAAATACCTCGATGCCTGCCGCAAGGTTCTTCATTATATTAAGTTTAATATTTCCTGTAATTTTACAAATTCTATTTATTCTTGTCAAGTATTATTTTTAAAAAAAGTGATTAATCAGCTATCGTTTTTTTTCGTTTTTTTTTATTGATTAAATAAAAATAGTGTGTTATTATATTTTAAGAAAAATTTCCAAATAGTGACATAATTTTTTTTAAGTCACTTCTCTACTATTTCGATAGAGAAACTATAATATTAAGTTCTGTCAAAAAAAAAATTTGAGATTTGAAATTTAAGATTAGAATATTAGAATAGGAGGTTAGCATGAAAATAATAGTAAACGGTAAGGAGCAGTATATTGAAAAGGAAATAAACATCACTGATCTGCTCGTGAAAAACAATGTAGATACACCTGATATGGTCAGCGTGCAATTAAACGGGGAATTTGTCAGGCGGGAGAATTTCCAGAATACTATTGCAAAAGAAAATGATGAGATTGATTTTCTGTATTTTATGGGCGGAGGGAAATAGCATGACCGGATTTACCACAAAGGCAATACATACACCATTTTTAAAAAAAGATACACATGGGTCTTTGCGTATGCCTGTTTACGATACAGCGGCTTTTGAATTTGAAACTGCCGAAGAGATAGAATCTGCCTTTCTCGGACGCAAAGCAAGTCATACTTATTCGCGGATAACCAATCCAACGGTAGAGCATCTCGAACAGCAGATTAAAAATGTAACTAATGCTTTTGCCGTTTGTGCTGTTGCCTCAGGAATGGCGGCAATTTCAAATCTTATTATAAGCATTACCGGTCAGGGAGATAATATAATTACTTCAAAACATATTTTTGGTAATACATATTCTCTCTTTGAAAAGACTCTTGTCCCGTTCGGTCTTGAAATCAGATATGCGGATTTTTCGGATCCTATAACTATAAATAAATTAATTGATAAAAAAACAAGAGCGATTTTTTTGGAAACTATAACCAATCCTCAGTTGGAAGTGGCTGATGTAAAAGCTTTATCAAAAATCACGCGCGAACATAAAGTGCTTCTTATTGGAGATACTACAGTTACACCTTTATATTTATTTAAAAGCAGGGACTTTGGAGTTGATATTGAAGTAATCTCCGGCACCAAGTATATTTCAGGAGGAGCGACTACAGTAGGCGGTGTAATCATTGACAATGGAACTTATGACTGGTCGTATAACCCAAAACTTAAAGCTGATGCAAAAAAATACGGACAGTTCACTTTAGTGTCAAAATTAAAAAGAGAGGTCTGCCGCAACACAGGGGCATGTCTTTCTCCGCATAATGCCTATTTACAAAGTCTCGGGATGGAAACACTGGCGCTGCGGATAGAAAGATCCTCAGCTAATGCTCTTTATCTGGCGGAATTTATGTCCAAACACTCTAAAATCTTAAGGGTCAATTATCCCGGACTTTTGGATTCTCAATTTTATACTATTGCCCTGTCACAATTTAACGGGTATTTTGGAGCTTTGCTCACTTTTGATCTGGGATCAAAAGAAGCATGTTTTTCTTTTTTAAACAGATTGAAACTTATCCGCCGCGCAACTAATATAAATGACAATAAAACATTAGCTCTTCATCCCGAATCAACAATATTTTGCGAATATTCACCCGAGCTGAAATCTGAGATGGGAATCTCGGAAAACATGATACGGCTTTCTGTCGGGATTGAAGATAAAGAAGATCTGGCAGTGGATATTAATCAAGCATTAAGTTAAAAAATTTGAGATTTGAAATTTATTATAGGAGATGAGTATGGTTTTAAATGATGAACAGATTGAAAGATTCAGCAGGCATATAATTTTAAAAGAAGTCGGTGTAAAAGGCCAGATAAAAATAATCCAGAGCAAAATATTGATTATTGGTGCAGGCGGTCTTGGTGCGCCAATCGCTCTTTATCTGGCGGCAGCCGGTGTCGGCATGATTGGGCTTGTGGATGGAGATACTGTAGACCTCTCAAATCTGCAAAGACAGGTTATTCATTTTACTCCGGATATTAATAAACCTAAAGTTATCTCTGCTAAAGAAAAAATTGAATTGATTAATCCTGATGCTAAAGTTATTACTTATAAAGAAAGAATATACGCAAGTAATATTATGGATATTATACGCGATTATGACTTTATTATTGACGGGACAGATAATTTCCCGGCAAAATTCCTGATAAACGATGCATGTGTTATGGCAGGGAAACCATTTTCACACGGCGGAATACTGCGGTTTGACGGACAGGCTATGACATATGTACCCGGAAGTACATGTTATCGTTGTGTTTTTCAAAGCCCGCCTCCGAAAAATGCAGTACCTTCCTGTTCGCAGGCAGGAGTGCTCGGAGCGATAGCCGGAATGCTTGGTACTATCCAGGCGGTTGAAGCTCTAAAATTTATTATTGGCAAGGGAACATTATTAACAAACCGTCTACTCACGTTTAACGCTTTTAATATGGAATTCCGGACAGTACCATTACACAAAAACGATAAATGTCCCATATGCGGGAGTAATTCTTCTATAGTAAAACTGGAGGATTACGAACAACCAAGCTGTGATCTGCATTCAAAAGAAAGCAAAGTATGAAAATAAAAAATGAAATTGTAATTAAAATATTCGAACAGGGAGATAAGGAATCTCCGCTTGAAGCATGCGGATATCTTGCGGGAAATGAAAATCTGATTACAAAGCATTTCCCTTTGCGTAATATTGATCAAAGCACTGATCATTTCAGCTTTGATCCGGCGGAACAATTTACTGTAAATCGTCAGGCAAGGAAGGAAAGTCTGAAAATTCTTGGAATATATCATACTCATCCGGCATCACCGGCGCGTCCTTCAAAAGAAGATATTAAATTGGCATTTGATCCCGATATTATATATGTAATAGCTTCACTTATGGATGGAGAAAGGCATATCAAAGCTTTTAAAATTATCAAAGAACAGGTACAGGAAGAAAAAATTATTCTGGAGGATTAAATATGACAGACGGGATAAAAGAAAATAAAATTAAAAAATTTTTGGATCTTAAAGGCGTTATATGCCCGATGAATTTTGTCAAAACCAAAATTGCGCTTGATATGCTGGAAAAAGATGATTTAATGGAAATAATACTTGATGAAGGTGAACCAATACATAATGTACCGCGCAGTTTAAAGGAAGAAGGACATCAGGTTATTAAGGTGGAAAAACTGGGATCAACTTTTAAAGTTCTTATTAAAAAAGGATAAACTGTCGATGGCAGATAATCTAAGTAAACTGGAAGCTCAAAGTGTTTATATTTTAAGAGAAGCATATAGAGAATTTAAGAATCTATGTATGCTCTGGTCTATAGGTAAGGATAGCACAGTGCTTTTGTGGCTGGCGCGTAAAGCTTTTTTTGGACATGTTCCTATTCCGCTTGTTCATATTGATACTCATTATAAAATACCGGAAATGATAATCTATCGTGATCAATTAGCTTTAAAATGGGATCTCAATATGGTCTATGGAGAAAATAAAGAAGCACTGAAGAATAAGCTTACTTTCCCTGACGGGAAGGTTGATCGAATCACATGCTGCAAAAATTTAAAAAGTACGGCATTGAAATATACATTATCCGGGGAATGGCCGCGATACCGTATGGATCATAAATTAAAGGAATATGTACTTGATACCAATAAGGAACCTTATACAGGGGTTATTGTAGGGGTCAGAGCTGATGAAGAAGGAAGCCGTTCAAAAGAACGTTATTTTTCATCCCGTGATAAAAACAATGAATGGGATGTCGGAGATCAGCCTCCTGAATTCTGGAATCAGTTCAAAACGGATTTTGCTCCAGGTACACATGTACGCGTACATCCGCTCCTTGACTGGACGGAATTAAATATATGGGAATATATAAAGCGGGAAAATATTCCTACAGTATCTCTTTATTTTAACCAGGGGAGTGGAAAAAGATATCGTTCGCTCGGATGTTATCCGTGTACTAAACCAGTTGATTCCTGCGCTATGACAGTGCAGGAAATCATTGAAGAACTCCAAAGCGGTAAGTTCGCTAATATAGCTGAACGGTCAGGTCGTGAGCAGGATAAAGAAGACGGCGGAGGACTGGAAACACTTCGCCGGGATGGATATATGTAAAAAGGATAAATATGTCAGACAGACAACAAATGAACATTGTTATAGCGGGGCATGTCGATCATGGTAAAAGCACTGTTATAGGGAGACTCCTTGCAGATACCGGATCTTTGCCTCAGGGAAAGCTCGAATCTATTCGGGAGATGTGTCAAAAAAACGCTAAACCATTTGAATATGCATTTTTGCTGGATGCATTAAAGGATGAACAGGCACAGGGAATTACTATTGATTCTGCCCGCTGTTTTTTTAAAACCAGACAAAGGGACTATATCATCATAGACGCACCCGGGCATATTGAGTTTTTAAAAAATATGATAACAGGCGCTGCGCGTGCTGAAGCGGCTTTGCTGGTAATTGATGCACAAGAGGGCATTCAGGAAAACTCTAAAAGGCACGGACATATGGTATCAATGCTTGGAGTAAAACAGGTTACTATTCTTGTCAACAAAATGGATCTGGTACAATATAGCAAAGAATCTTTTACTAAACTGCAAAACGCTTATACTGAATTCCTTAAGCAAATAAATGTTGTACCAATAAGTTTTATACCCATTAGCGCGCGTGACGGGCAGAATATTGTATCGCCCTCGGTGAAGATGCCATGGTATAAAGGGAATACTGTGCTGGAACAACTGGATAAATTTAAAAATGAAAATATTCCTGAAAACAAACCCTTTCGTTTTCCTGTGCAGGATATTTACAAATTCACACAGAAAAACGATGATCGCCGTATTATCGCAGGTACTATTATCTCAGGTTCTATAAATGCCGGAGAAGAAGTGTTATTTCTGCCTTCTGAAAAACGCTCGGTTATTAAATCCATTGAAGGCTTCAACTCCCCTGTTAAAACGACCGCACTTGCCGGTGAAGCAACCGGATTTACTTTAACCACTCAGATTTATATAAAACAGGGAGAGCTCATGGTCAGAGCAAAAGATGCAAGACCTGAAGTAAGTAAGTGCTTTAAGGCAAATATATTCTGGGTTGGCCGCGCGCCCATGATCAAAGATAAGGTGTATAAATTGAAGATTGCATCTTTGCATACTACAGTAAGACTAATGAAAATAAATCATGCCATTGATTCTGCGGATCTCAGTATACAGGACAAAAAATACCAACTGGACCGCAATGATGTTGCTGAATGTGTGCTCGAAACTTCTAAACCCATAGCTTTTGATTTAGCTGCAAAAAATGAAGCGACCGGCAGATTTGTTATAGTTGATAATTATGAAATTACCGGAGGCGGAATCATTCTTGAAAATACTGTAGCGGAAGAGACTATCCTTAAAAAACATATTCGCGAAAGAGAAAATATCTGGGAAAAAGGATTAATAACTTCTTCGCAAAAAGCAATTAAAAATGGACATAAAGCCAAATTCATTGTTTTTACCGGTGCAGTCGGTGTAGGCAAAAGGCATATGGCAAAAGCTCTGGAAAAAAAATTATTTGAGCAGGAGTGCGGTGTTTATTATCTGGGAATGGCAAATATTACACGGGGGCTCGATGCAGATATTGCCGTGAGTGAAAATAATATAGAGGAACGTGTACGCAGAGCCGGAGAACTGGCCCGTATCATGACAGACGCCGGACTTATATTTATTACCACTATTGATAATGCTGATGATTACGATCTGGAAGCTTTAAAAATGCTTAATGAACCTAATGAAATTATGGTAATTAATGTAGGAATAAATGAACTGATGCGTTATAAGGTAGATATGGAAATAAAAGCCAATGAAGATACTGCTTTGGCGGTTCAAAAAGTGGTTGAATTGCTCAGAACAAAAGAGATTATTCTTGAATACTATCTTTAATAATATTTTAAAAAGGCAAGAAAGTTGAATAAAATAATATTGTTAAGTATCATTGTTATATTTTTTTCGCTCAACATGGGGGGAAGCGGTATTGCGCCTTCTTTTGCTGTCAGTCTTGGAGCAAAGCTTATTGAAAAAAAATATGCTTTATTATTATTCGGAATTTTTGTAATAATTGGCGCTGTCTCTTTTGGGAGCAATGTTGCTTATACTCTGGGAAAAAGCTTACTGCCAGAAAAACTGGTAAATTTAGAAATGACACTTGCTATTTTGGGTTCAGCGTCCGTGAGTTTATTTATAGCTAACATTCTAAAAATACCGCAATCAACCAGCCAGGTTACAGTCGGTGCAATAGTCGGTGCCGGAATATATACAAACCAGCTGAATTTAGAAATCCTGTTTACAAAAATTATTCCAATGTGGATAATACTGCCTCTGATTTCTTATTTTTTAACCCTTTTTTTATATAAAAAAATTTATCCTCCAAGACAGAAAAATTTGTATATTTATGAAAAATTGTTTGCTAATGAAAAAAAAATAAAATTTTCTACTTTAATAACCAGTTGTTATGTTGCTTTTTCTATAGGTTCAAATAATGTTGCAAATGCAGTCGGCCCCTTATTTGGAGCAGGTATAATAAATATAATTCCCGGTCTTTTTTTAATTGCTCCTTTATTCGGAATAGGAGCGGCATTAATGGGTAAAGGTACAATAGAAACTACCGGCAAGGCGATAGTTCCTTTGGGACTTATTTCCAGCACTTTAGTATGTTTTATTACAGCAACACTTCTTCTTTTTGCTTCTTTTCTGGGAATACCGCAATCATTGGTACAGCTCAATCTTGCTTCTATTTTTGCAATAAGCTGTTTAAAAAACGAACACCAGAGCATATGGGACCATCACCTTATTCAAAAAGCATTTACAATTTGGCTGGTCACTCCCTTATGTGCCATAGGGATCACATATTTGTCATTATTTTTGCTTAAATAATTAAGTAAAAAGGAGATAAAATGAAAGTTGATAATATCACTAAACTTATTGGGAATACACCCCTTGTAAAATTGCGTAAAATCACACCTCAAGATGGGCCCTGTATCTGGGTAAAACTCGAGTCTTTTAATCCCGGCGGCAGTGTTAAGGACCGTATAGCTCTGGCTATGATAGAAGATGCGGAAAAAACAGGAAAACTTGTACCTGGTGCGACTATTATCGAGCCAACCAGCGGGAATACAGGGATTGGACTTGCGATGATTGCGGCAGTTAAAGGATATAAACTTATTCTTGTTATGCCTGAAACTATGAGCCTCGAAAGGATATATATATTAAAATCTTATGGAGCTGAGGTGGTACTTACCACCGGTTCTGATGGGATGAAAGGCGCTATTGCCAAAGCAGAGCAGCTGCATCATAAAACTCTAAACAGCTACATCCCGCATCAGTTTAATAATCCATCCAATCCCAAAATACACAAACACACAACAGCAGAAGAAATATGGCTTGATACCGAGGGGAAAATAGATATTTTTGTAGCCGGAGTCGGTACTGGCGGAACTATTACCGGTGTAGGTGAATTTTTAAAAGAAAAAAAACCTGATATACGTATTGTAGCTGTAGAGCCGGCAGGAAGCGCAGTATTGTCAGGACAATGTCCTGGTCCGCATAAAATACAGGGTATCGGAGCAGGATTTATTCCGTCTATTCTTAACTCTAAAGTAATAGACCAAATTGTAAAAGTTACAGATAAAGATGCTTTTGATACAGCTAAATTGATGACCACAAAAGAAGGTATATTTGCAGGTATCTCAGGTGGAGCCGCTGTATGGGCAGGTTTAAAAATTGCTAAAGACCTTGACGGGAACAAAAATATTGTTATTATTATTCCCGATACAGGGGAAAGATATTTTAGCATGGAACGCTATTTTAATACCTGAGAGTGATGATTTAATACCTTTTGGTAGGAGCAATCTCCAGATTGCGATAATTCGTTTGATTGCAAAAAAATCGCAAACAGAGTTTGCTCCTACCTTATCAACACACATATTTTGTAATAAATTTCAATAAAATATTTAACAAAAGTCTCATATGAATATTTATCACACAGTCTATTTAAAATTTTTATTTTATCAGCTTGATTTGTGCTATTTAGGATAATAGAAATAAAACATGCGCCTTTCTTTTTGCTGTCACTTCCACTTCCGGTAGCAGAAGTTCTTGAATTTATTATAATACTAACTTTGGCGTTATTACTATCTGCTTTCCCGTCATTCACTTTGAATGTAAATTTGTCTGTACCGGTAAAACCGGTATTAGGTGTATAAATTACATATGGTGCAGTACCCGATAATGTACTATTTGATGGTTCAGAAACTATTATATATGTTAACACAGCGCCATCAAAGTCTGTTCCGGTTAATGTTATATTAGCTATTTTATTTTCGTCTATTGTTAATGATTCATTATTTGCTGTTGGAACATGATTTTGTGTACTTGATTGGGCTACTGCAATTATAATAGTAGCTTCAGCGCTTACTCCATCGTTGTCTATTACTTTTACTTTAGCTGAATAGGTACCTTTTAAAGTGTAAATGTTGGTACAAGTATTAGTTATTGTTGTTTTATCAATATGGTATCAAATGATGTCAAAATTGTTCCACCAACTCCTACCACAACAAAAGTTTTATTGCCATATGCCACTCCATTAAGCTCATTAGTAGTTATAGATGGTCTATTTGTCCATGTAATTCCATCTGATGAGGTCAAAATTTTTCCATATTTTCCCACCACTGCAAATGTATTATTACCATATGTTATCCCATTAATATAACCAGTAATTCCATAATCTCCATTTATCCATACTCTATCAGATACTGTCAAAATAGTTTCATCTTTTTCAACCACTGCAAAATTGTTATTGTCGTATGTTACTCCATTAAAATTTCTATAAATTCTAAGAGTTCCATTTGTCCATGTAATCCCGTCTGATGATGTCAAAAATTTATACCATCTATCAATCTCTGCAACCACAAAGGTATTATTGCCATATGCTACACCAAAAAACAAACTATACATTTCAGGAGTTCTATCTGTCCATGTGATTCCATCCGATGATGTCAGAATTATTCCATCCCATCCCACAACCACAAAAGTGTTATTCCCATATGTTACACCATAAAGAGAATTAGATGTTCCAGAAATTCTATTTGTCCATGTAATTCCATTAGTTGATGTCAAAATTGTTCCACCCAATCCCACGATCACAAAAGTATTATTACCGTATGTTACACAATAAAGAGAATTAGATGTTACAGAAGTTCTATCTATCCATTTAGTTCCATCAGTTGATATCAAAATTGTTCCGTTTTCTCCTACAGCGACAAAGGTGTTATTGCCGTATATTACTCCACCAAGCCAATTAGTAGTTCCATAAGAACTATTTTCCCATGTGATTCCGTCGGATGATGTCAAAATTGTTCCACTTTCTCCCACAACGACAAAAATGTTATTGCCATATGTTACTCCAAAAAGAGAAAGATACGCTTGAGAAGTTCTTTCTGTCCATGAAATTCCATCAGACGATATAAAAATTATTCCATAATCTCCTACCGCTATAAAAGTATTATTACCATATGCTACTCCATAAAGACAATTAGGAGTTCCAGAAGTTTTTTTTGTCCATGTAATTCCATCAGATGATGTCAAAATTATTCCATCCAATCCCACGATCACAAAAGTATTATTACCGTATGTTATACCAAATAACCTAATAACATTTTCAACAGTTCTATATGTCCATGTAATTCCATCAGATGATGTCAAAATTGTTTCAAATTCTCCATCTCCCACCGCTACAAAGATGTTATTGCCATATGTTACTCCACGAAGCCAAACACTAATATTGAGCTCCCTTTCTGTCCATGAAATTCCATCAGACGATGTAAAAATTCTCCATTCTCCAATCGCTACAAAGATGTTATTCCCATATGTTACTCCACGAAGCTTAACAAAAAAATTGAAATTCCTTTCTGTCCATGTGATTCCATCTGATGATGTCAATATTGTTCCGCTTTCTCCCACCGCTACAAAAGTGTTATTGCCATATGTTACACCGGAAAGCCAATTCGTAGTTCCAGATGTTCTCTTTGACCAAATGATTCCATCTGATGATGTTACAACTGTTCCCAATCCTCCCACCGCTACAAAAGTGTTATTGCCATATGTTACTCCTGAAAAGGTATTTCCTTGCGGAACCGGATTTCTCCAGTGCCAATTATCAAGTGATTCCGCGAAAGTTAATGATCCCTTAATAGTTATAAAAAATATTAAAAAAATAACTTTCATTTTCAGCTTCATAGCAATTATCTCCAATTCTTTTTTCATTAATGCTTATGTAGGAGCAATCTCCAGATT
>JACQWU010000231.1 GCA_016209155.1 Candidatus Desantisiibacteriota bacterium
AGGAGGATAAAGAAATGGCAAAAGAGAAATTTGAACGTACGAAACCGCATATTAATATAGGAACAATAGGACATGTTGATCATGGTAAAACAACCCTGACATCAGCTATTACGAAATGTTTGGCAAAGAGAGGGCTGGCGCAGGCGAAAAATTATGAAGAAATAGATAACGCTCCTGAAGAAAAAGAAAGAGGAGTAACGATAAATGTGCATCATGCGGAATATGAAACTGAGAAGAGACATTATGCGCATGTTGACTGTCCCGGGCATGCAGATTATATAAAAAACATGATAACCGGAGCGGCACAAATGGATGGCGGAATACTGGTAGTAAGTGCGGCAGACGGACCAATGCCTCAGACACGAGAGCACATTCTTCTTGCAAGACAGGTTGGACTACCAGCAATAGTAGTATTTTTAAATAAAGCTGATATGGTGGATGACAAGGAATTGATGGATCTGGTGGAAATGGAAGTAAGAGAACTGCTGACCAAGTATAAATTTCCCGGAGATGATATTCCGATAGTAAAAGGCAGCGCGTTAAAGGCAGCGGAATGCGGATGCGCAAAGTCAGATTGTCCGAATTGCGGCGGAGTAATGAAATTATTAGATGAAGTAGACAGATATATTCCGGATCCGAAAAGAGCCGTTGATAAACCGTTTTTGATGCCGGTAGAAGATGTGTTCAGCATAACAGGGCGTGGAACAGTAGGTACAGGGAGAGTGGAGCGGGGAGTAGTAAAAATAGGAGAAGAAGTAGAAATAATCGGGTTGACCAAAGAAATAAAGAAGTCAACAGTAACCGGAATAGAGATGTTCAGGAAGCTTTTGGATGAAGGGCGAGCCGGAGATAACCTGGGAGTGCTTTTGCGGGGAGTGGAGAAAAAAGATCTGGAACGCGGACAGGTATTGGCAAAGCCCGGTTCAATAACACCTCACACAAAATTTAAAGCAGAGGCATATATATTAACCAAAGAAGAAGGCGGAAGACATACGGCATTTTTTAAGGGATATCGTCCCCAGTTTTATTTCAGAACAACAGATGTTACAGGAGTAGTAACCCTCCCCGAAGGAGTGGAGATGGTAATGCCTGGAGATAATGTAAGCATGGAAGTGGAATTGATAACGCCGATAGCGATGGAAAAAGAACTGCGTTTTGCTATAAGAGAAGGCGGACATACAGTCGGAGCAGGAGTTATTACGGAAATAAAGGAATAGGTACTATCAAAAAGGATGAAAGAATGAACCACAGAGGGCACAGAGAAAAAATAATAATTTTCTGTGTTCTCAAGAAAAATAAAAATTATGATATGTAAAACTTTTTAAGTAAAAATTAATTTGAGGACATAGAGGGTAAGAACATAAAAATTTTCTAACTCATTAATATTTAAAGGTTTTTTTCTGTGTTCTCTGTGGTTAATTTTTGACACTATCATGGATTATAGGAGGAAAAAATATGCGTGAAATTATAACATTAGAATGTACTGAATGTAAAAGAAGAAATTATTCTCTTACAAAAAATAAGAAGAAGCATACGGGCAGGATGGAAACTAAAAAACATTGCAGTTTTTGCAATAAACATACAAGTCATAAAGAAACAAGATAATTTTTTTGACAGTTTTTTTATTTAATCTGTGGGCCTGTAGCTCTAACGGCTAGAGCGCCGGACTCCAAATCCGGGCGTTGGGGGTTCGAATCCTCCTAGGCCCGCCAAATATTTTAAGCTGTAATAAATAAGTCCAGCAATAAATTTTTGTTGCTTTGTTATTATGGCTTTTGTAAAGGAAAAGAGCTTTGAAAGAAAAAATAGAAAAAATTAAAAAGTATTTAGCTGAAGTAAAAATTGAGATGAAAAATGTTGTATGGCCTGATAAAAAAGAATTAATAAATTTGACTGTTGTAGTCATAGCACTGACTTTTATTCTGGCTGTCTTTGTCGGAGCAGTGGATAAAACTTTTGTTGAGATGATTATAAAGGTATTAAAATAAATAATAATCAGTTACCGTCAATTATCAGCTTTCATTATAATAACAATTTTTTATATGACATCTGATATCTGACGGTCAATTCAGGAGGAAGCCAAACGTGGCAAGACATTGGTATGTAATTCATACTTATACAGGTTATGAAAATAAAGTAAAAGCCAATATTGAACAGCTATTTAAAGATAAGGGGATGACGGTTGATGATTTTAAAATATTAATCCCAACTCAGCAAATAACGGAAGTAAGAGGAGGTAAAAAACAAACTGTTACAAAAAAATATTTTCCCGGGTATTTGCTAATGGATATAGAAATGTCGGATGTAATATGGTCTCTTATAAAAAACACACCTGGGGTTTCCAGGTTTATAGGAACAAAAGGTAATCCTATTTATTTACAGGATATTGAAGTAAGTCATATATTAGGACAGATTGATACTGTAAAAAAACCAAAAGCTTTTGCTCCTTTTGCTAAAGGTGAAACAGTTAAAATCGTAAGCGGTCCTTTCCTTGATTTTTCCGGTATGATTGAAGATGTTTATCCTGATAAAGGCAAAGCAAAGATTTCAGTAACAGTTTTTGGCAGGGCAACTCCTATTGAACTTGAGTTTGATCAATTGGAAAAAGTACAATGAAAAGACGTTGAGTATATATACCGGTTATAAATTTTGAATTGTTTAAATTTATAACTTGCAGTATATGATTAAAATTAATAATGGAGGTTTAATAATTATGGCAGCACCAGCATCCAAAAAAAAGATAAATGCATTAGTAAAATTACAAATTCCGGCAGGGAAGGCTAATCCTGCGCCTCCTGTTGGACCTGCTCTGGGACAGCATGGAGTAAATATTATGGAATTTTGTAAAGCGTTTAATGAGAGGACCTCGAGCCAGGAAGGACTGGTAATCCCTGTTGTTATAACCATATATGCTGATAGAAGTTTTACTTTTATTACTAAAACTCCGCCTGCATCCGTTTTGTTGAAACGTGCGGCAGGAGTTGCTGTTGGTTCAGGACAACCGAATAAAAACAAAGTTGGAAAAGTATCAAAAAGCGATATCAGGAAAATAGCTGAAACTAAAATTCCGGATTTAAATGCCAATGATGTTGATGCAGCTGTGAAAATTATTGAAGGAACAGCAAGAAGCATGGGAATAGAAGTAGAATAGACTGTAGAGGCTGATCACCATCCAGCAAAAAGATAGGAGAAACAGTAATGAAATCTGGTAAAAGATATAATAAAGCAAGTGAATTAATTGAGAAAGAAAAAAGTTATTCTTTAAATGAAGCAGTTGATATTATAAAAAAAACCGCTACTGCTAAATTTGATGAAACTATCAACATGTCAGTAAAATTGGGTGTAGATCCGAAACATTCGGAACAAATGGTAAGAAGTACTGTTTTATTGCCTCATGGTACAGGGAAGTCAATAAGAGTTGCCGTAATCACTAAAGCTGAAAAAGAAGCCCGTGATGCAGGAGCAGATATTGTTGGATTTGCAGATCTTATTGAAGATATCAAAAATGGTAAAACAGATTTTGATATACTTATTACTACTCCGGATATGATGAAAGATGTTGGTAAATTAGGTAAGGTTTTGGGTCCAAAAGGCTTAATGCCAAGCCCAAAAGCAGGCACAGTAACGTTTGATGTTGCTCAGGCGGTTAAAGATTGTAAGAGAGGTAAAGTAGAGTTCAGAGTAGATGCTGAAGGTATAATACATCTTGGTATTGGAAGAAAATCTTTTTCCGCACAGAATTTAGTTGAAAATATAGCTACTTTTTTCGAAACAGTATTCAAGGTAAAACCACAAGCGGCAAAAGGTCAATATTTAATAAGCGCATATATTTCAGCAACCATGGGGCCGAGCATAAAATTAAATATTACAGAAATTGTAAATAATTATAAATGAAATTTTAATTTTATTACTTGAAAAACTAAAAGGTCGAAGACAGCAGGAGTAAATCCATTATTGCTTAAACTTAACAAGTAATGCTAAAGCTGTAAGCTGAATATTTGGATGAACTTAATTTTTCCTGCCGAGACGGGATTAAACAGTAATCTCGCAGCCTCATATTTTTTGAGGCTTTTTGTTTTTTTTTGAAAGGAGGCAAT
>JACQWU010000232.1 GCA_016209155.1 Candidatus Desantisiibacteriota bacterium
CTTGTTTGATTTTTTTTTTTTTTTTAAGCTGCGCCGATAAACGCTGTTTGCCTTCGTCCAGTGTTAATTGTTTATTTTTAAGCCTTGCAAGCTGTAAGCGTCTGTATGTTTTTACAACAATCAGTTTGTGAATTAATTTTTTTAATTCTGTTTCCAGGATCAGGGCGCTCTCAATGATAACTATCTCTTCCTGATTAATTCTTTTTAATTCATCTTTGATATATTCAATAGTGGGCGGATGTATTATCTTATTTAAAACCTTTAATTTCTCTTTATTTGAAAAAACAATTTGCCCCAATCTTCGCCTGTTAATTTTTCCTTCTTTATCCAGAATATCATTTCCAAAATATTTTAAAATCTCTGAAAATTGCGGAGTTCCGGGCTGCATAAATTTGCGGGCTACTTCATCAGCTTCGATTATCTTTGCTCCCAATTCCTTGAAAATATTCGCAGTTGTTGTTTTTCCGCATGCAATATTTCCGGTAAGTCCGACAATAAGCATTTCATATACCTCGAAAAAAAATTATTCATCAATTTTCATAGTACAAAATTCACCGCACATAGTACAAGGGGTTTTATTATCACCATGGGATTTTACTTCTTCCCTATTATAACGTAATATGATCGTAACCGGGTGCTATATCTGTGACCAGAGGGCCTAATACATAAAAAGGCGCTCCGTTTGTCAATTCTTTTTCCAGCATTATATTGCCCTGTATTTGGTCCATCGGCATATGTCCCGGACCTTCGATAATTATCTGAACATTTTGTTCTTTAGCTCTTGATCTTAATTCACCCAGAATAACTAACTCTTTTATTTGAGAAGCATCGGTAGCATCTGCAAGACATCCGGGCCTTAATCCGTCTCCAAGGCTTATCGTAACATCATAGGTACGGGCAATTTCAAGAATTCGGTCGAATCCGGCATAAAGAGGATTTTCTTCTTCATTGCATTTCATCCATTCTATGAGAAAAGCCCCTCCCCTGCTGACAACTCCCATCAAACGTTTATTTTTATTCAGATATTCGGCAATTTCTTTTGTAATACCGCAGTGCAAAGTCATAAAATCAACGCCTTCTTTTGCCTGTTCTTCAATTATTTTAAAAATTTCTTCTTTTGACATTTTTGTTACCGAACCGCTATTTTTATACGCATTGACACCTGCTTCATAAATCGGCACACTGCCGAAAGGAAGCGGACAGTTATTTAAAAGTTCTTTCCGTATTTTTTTTATGTCTCCTCCTGTGCTTAAATCCATAATGGTATCCGCACAATATTTTACGCAGATTTCAAGCTTTTTTAATTCCTGTGCAATACTGCAATGAAGCGAAGATGTCCCAAGATTTGCGTTTACTTTTGTCCGCAAGCCTTTACCAACGCCGCATGCCTGTTTCAATGCTTTGTGTTTTCGATTATAGGGGATAACAATTGAACCCGAAGCTATTCCCTGCATAACATTTTCCAAAGGAACTCCTTCGATAGACGCTACTTCCTTCATTTCTTTTGTGGCATATCCGATATTTGCAAATTCTATCTGTGTTTTTTTATCTTGTTTCAATTTTTATGCTCCGATTTAATAGTTCTAATTCTTTTTGAATTTTTGTTTAACTTTGTGCCTTTGTGCCTGATTAATTTTTTTGATCATAATTATTTTATCCGCAACTTCATCGGGATTTCGGCCTATCACTCTTATAATAGGTTCCTTGCCGTGCCCTCCGCTGCCAGACAAGAGTTTTACCTTCTGTATTTTTGTTTTCTTCAGTTTCATTATTGCGATCGAATTCATAAATACAATAGTTATTTTTTTTACATGCTTCGATTATATTATCGGAAAATTTTATATTCATTGCCGAACGCAGATGCGGAAAATACTGCATCACGGAAATTATCGTATCAGCCATATGTTTTGATTTCCCGAACTCCGGAGCTTTTATATATGCAATTGTATCGTCTATACGGGTTATCCTGCCGGGAAATCCGGCAACTTCGTCCAAAGAAGACGCTCCTTCGGCAGCATAAACAAAATTAGATCTTACTTCCGGAATATAATCCGCAATATTTTCATTACGCAATTTATCGAAAGCGGATTTTAATTCATTTAAGATAGAATATTTGTCGGCATTATGCTGTAATATTCCCAGATGATTTATATGATAATTCCCTTTGCCTATTACAAGGGGTGAATTATGAATTGAATTAAGAAAATTTTGTGCGCTTCTAATGGATTCAAATATCGAAAATCCTTTTACAAGTTCGGCGGCAATCGCCGAAGCAAAAGTACAGCCTGTTCCGTGAAGATAATGATGCACTTTTAAATTTTTCGAAGGGAACATTATAAATTCATTACCGTCATAAAGCATATCTTTAACTTCCGTTAAAGTTTCTTCCACTCCTTTTACCAGAACATATTTAGGTCCGCAATTTTTTATTATTTTTGCCGATTGTTTTATATCTTCGTCGTTCTTAATATTTATTTGAGTTAAAAGCGGCAAAATATCTTTGATTAATGCTTTAAGAGCTGATTCTTCAAGCAGCCAAAAACCATTTTTGGAAATTATTACAGGGTCTAATATTACAATCGGACAATTTATTTCTTTTAGAAAATAAGAAATTTTTTCTATTATCGTTTTATTATAAAGAACACCGATTTTAATTGCATGTATATCTATATCTTCCATCAAAGCTTTAAGCTGTTTATAAATAATTTCTTCATTTATCTCTTTTACATAAAACACACCGATTGTATTTTGAACAGTTAAAGCAGTGGCTACCGATAATCCATATGTTTCAAGGGCGGAAAAAGTTTTAAGATCAGCTTGTATTCCGGCTCCACCTGACGGATCAAATCCGGCAATAGTCAAAACATTTTTCATATTATGAATTATCCTTTTATTTGTTTAAAATCCGTTTGATAATTATTATAAATATTAAAAATAAAGTCAAGGAAAATCAGCTGGCTGATTTTCCTTGACTTTAAAATTTGTATCAGTAATATACAGTAATATATTAATAAAAATATT